>CAJBVC010000544.1 GCA_903958915.1 uncultured beta proteobacterium | reverse complement strand
GGAAAGCCCCAATCCCCCAGCAATGCGGCGCTGAGCTCGGCGTGGTCAAACTCAAACGACTGGTGCTCTGCATCCAGCAGCGCAGTACGTGAGGTGGGGGTGGCTTTCAGCAGGCGTGCATAGTCATCTGGAAACAGGCTGGCCAAACCCAGCTCGCCAATTTGGGACAGCAGCCCCAGACAAAAGGCCTCGTCGCTTTGCATCAGATGCGAAACCGCAGTCAAGGCCTGCATGGCCGTTCCGCGGGCCAGATTGCGGGACCAATACGCCGGGTAGTCAAAGCCGCTGCAGCGGCGTGCGGGCGGGGCTTTCATCACTGAAAAGCCCAGTGCCAGGCCCCGCACGGCGTTGAGCCCCAAAATTCCAATGGCTTCCCGGATTGCCAGAATCGGACGGGTGCCGTGGGCGCGACAGGCATTGGCCAGCTTCAGCAGACGCGCCACCAGCGCCGGGTCAGCCTGAATCGTGTGTTCCAGTTGCTCGTTGGTAATGTCGTCCTGTTGCGTCAGCTTGACCACCGCCAGCGCTGGTCCCTTGGGCGACGGCAGCAAGCCAGACGACTTGAATTTGTCGAAATGGGCGTGTAGCTTTGGATTCATGGCGTTGAATCTATGGTGAGCAGGCGTGCGGTGAACCAAAAAACCGAGCCCATCCCGGGCTGGCTTTTGACACCACACTCACCTCCCATCAGTTCGACCAATTGTCGGCTCAGCGCCAGGCCCAATCCGGTGCCGCCATGGCGGCGCCGGGTTGAACCATCAAGTTGCTCAAACAGGTTGAATATTCGCCGCTGGTCTGCCGGTGCTATACCAACGCCGGTATCGCTCACTTCAAAGCAAAGCACCACGTCGCGACCAGTTCGCTCCACCAGGGCCACCAGCACCGCCACACTGCCCTGGGGCGTGAACTTGATCGCATTGCCCGCGATGGCCAGCAGCACTTGCCCCAGGCGCACCGCATCGCCTCGCAGCGCCAGGCGCTCGCATTCGGTTTGGATATCTGTGCTCCAGGCAAGGCCTTTGCGCTGCGCGTCGGGTGCCAGCAGTCGGCTCAGGCTCTCCAACACCGTCGTCAGCTTGAACGGTTTTTGCTCCAGGCTCAACTGCTTTGCCTGGAGCCCGGTGATGTCCATCATTTGGGTAATGAGTGCGAGCAAGTGCTCGGACGCGCTCTGCACCTTGCCCAGTTGCTCCACCTGCTTGGCATCGCTGGCACCAAACAGCGCCAACTCGGTCAGGCCCATGATGGCGTTCATGGGGGTTCGCAACTCATGCGTTACGTTGTTCAGAAAAAGCGATTTGGCCTGGTCGGCCACCTCGGCTGCCTCTTTTGCAATGGACAGCGCCACTGCGCCCGTCCGCAGCAACTCTTCCAGATGGTCACAGTGGCCCTCAACTTCCTTTCGCATATGCTCCCGCTCCAGCAGGTTGCTGATGCGGTGGTGCGCCGTCTCTATATTGATCGGCTTGGTAATGTAGTCGGCCGCGCCCAGGGCGAAGCCCGCACTCTCGGAGGCACTGTCGTTCAGCGCCGTCAAGAAGACCACCGGGATATGCTGCAAGAAGGGGTTTACCTTGAGGCGCCGGCACACCTCAAAGCCATCCATCTCTGGCATCATCACGTCCAGCAAAATAAGGTCTGGCGGATTGCGCAGGGCCATCGCCACGCCGATGGCGCCCGCGGTCGCAAACTGCACATCAAACTCGCCCTCCAGCGCCGAGCCCAGTGTCATCAAGTTGGAGGGCGTGTCGTCAATGGCAAGAATGCGCGCGCGTTGGGCTGTCATGGCTCCTCTCCGGTGTTCTGGGTGGCAAGGGCAATGTGGCGCAAGCGCTCCAGCACCAGGTCAAAGCGCATCTGGTGCAGCACGGGAGCCAGTGCATCAATGGCCTCGGCAAGGGCGGTGCCCTGCACCACAGCCTGGAGTGCTTTGAATCGGTTCATGGCGGCGAACTTGTTCTCCTCCAGCAAGGGCATCAACTCATCGATCAGGGTGGTAAACGCAACTCCGTCCACCGCAGCAAACGCCACGGTAACGGGTGCCAGCGCTGGCGTCTGGGACTCGGCTGGCAACCACTTGACAAGTGCCTGCTTCAGGGTATCAATGGCAATCGGTTTGGTCAAAAAGTCATCCATGCCCACGGCCAGACAGCGCTGGCGATCTTCTTCAAAGGCATCGGCCGTCAGGGCGATGATGGGCAAGCGCGGGCACCGCTGGTTCGTCTCCCATTGCCGGATCTGCTGTGTCGCTGCATAGCCATCCAGCACCGGCATTTGCAGGTCCATCAGCACCAGTTGCGGTGGTGTTGTCAGTGCGGCCGGTTTGGCGGTGATGGCTGCAAGCGCCTGCTGGCCGTCATGCACCACCGACACCGTCAGCCCGAGTCGGCGCAGCAGGGATTCGATCACCATGCAGTTGATCAGGTTGTCCTCCACCACGAGGACATGGCCCTGCAACTGACTGGTCGCACTGGCGGGGTCAACATCTTCGGACTCGCGCTCAGACCGCCGGCTATCCTGCGCCTGTGCCAGGCTGCGCACCGGCACCCGAAACCAGAAGCGCGAGCCAATGCCCGGCTCACTACTGACCCCCACATCGCCCCCCATGGCCAGGGCCAGGCTGCGCACAATCGACAGCCCCAGCCCGGAACCGCCAAACTCGCGCGTGGTCGAGGTGTCGGCTTGCGAGAACGGCTTGAACAACAACCCCAGTCTGTCTGCGGGGATGCCAATGCCGGTGTCGCTGACCGCAAACTCCAGCACCGCCTCTTCGCCGTCG
>CAJBVC010000543.1 GCA_903958915.1 uncultured beta proteobacterium | reverse complement strand
CGATTACGAGGCGCTGGCAGACGCACTTTCTTCAAGCCAAATCAGCCTCTAGCGCTTATCTGACGTGCGTGAGGTGCTACATATTGTGTAGCGACTCGATTTCCTGGTAGCTTGCGCGTGGTGTCGCGCGCAGCGTGTCGCAAATGGCACCAACGCGCCTTCGGGAAGTCCGCTACGCCTTCTCTTCTTAGAATCAGGCCACCCTTTTTTTCCCTTGCCCTGAATTTAGGAACCTTTGAATGCGGACCCCTCTCGTTGCCCTGGTTACCGTGTTGGTCTTGCCTTTGGCGGCCGGCGCCAATCCGATATTGCAAACCAAAGGCAAATTCCAGGACAAATTCAGACAGCTGGAAACCGAAGCCTGGCCCACACCCACCGACTACCGCAATGCAGCGGGCGAGCCCGGTTACCGCTACTGGCAACAAACGGTGGATTACAAGATCAAGGCATCACTGGACGAAAACGCCAAAGTCCTGACCGGCAGCGCAAGCGTCAGCTACCGCAACAACTCGCCCGACAGCCTGCGTTACCTGTGGCTGCAACTGGACCAAAACATCCACCGGCGCAACTCGATATCCGCGCTGAGTCGGACGGTGACCGGCAAGGAAGTGGACCCAAACTCTGTTGAGCGTGCCAAGCGCATGCAGCAGTGGGAGGGCGGCTTCAATCAGTTGGCCGTTGCGAATTCGGCAGGCCAGCCATTGGCGTTTACCGTGGTGGATACCATGATGCGGCTGGACCTGCCAGCACCTTTGAAGTCCGGCGAGCGCACCAGCTTTTCTGTGCGCTGGACGATGCCGATACCGGAGACGAAAGTGGTCTGGAGCCGCGGCGGCTACGAATGCTTCACCAAGCCCTCGGAGGACGGCAATTGCATTTTCTTGGGTGCGCAATGGTATCCGCGCATGTCTGTTTACTCGGACTACGAAGGCTGGCACAACAAGGCGTTCCTCGGGTCAGGCGAATTCACCCTGGAGTTTGGCGACTATGAGGTGGAACTCACCGTACCGGCAGACCATGTGGTGTCGGCTACCGGCGAGTTGTCCAATGCCACCGAGGTATTGACAGCGGCGCAGCAAAGCCGGCTGCAGGCCGCCCGCACTGCCACCAGCCCGGTTTATATCGTGACCCCGGACGAGGCCCTGGCGGCAGAAAAGAGCATCGCCACAAACACTAAAACCTGGATATTCAAAGCCAAGAATGTGCGCGATTTCGCCTTTGCCAGTTCGCGCAAGTTCGTTTGGGATGCCCTGGGCGTGAAAAACGCGGATCCGCGTTATCCCACGGTCATGGCCATGTCGTTTTTCCCCAAGGAAGCCCGACCACTGTGGGACGCTTATTCCACCAAGTCGATTGCCCACACCTTGAAGGTGTACGGCGACTTCACTTTTGCCTACCCGTACCCCACCTCACAGTCCGTCAACGGACCTGTCGGGGGCATGGAATACCCGATGATCACCTTCAACGGGCCGCGACCCATCAAAGATAAAAAGACCGGCGAACTGACCTATTCCGAGCGCGCCAAGAACGGCCTGATCGGTGTGGTGATCCACGAAGTCGGGCACAACTGGTTTCCGATGATCGTCAACTCCGATGAGCGGCAATGGACCTGGATGGATGAGGGTCTCAACTCGTTTCTGGAATTTCAGGCCCGCATGCAGTGGGACAAAAACATGGAAGGGCGTCGCGGCGATGCCAAAATGATCGCCCCCTACATGCTGAGCGACAACCAGGTCCCGATCATGACCAACTCGGAGTCGTTGCTGCAGTTTGGCAACAACGCCTATGGCAAACCCGCCACCGCGCTGGTGATCCTGCGCGAAACTGTGCTGGGGCGCGAAAAGTTTGATTTTGCTTTCAAGGAATACGCCCGGCGCTGGAAATTCAAGCGGCCCACGCCTTATGACTTTTT
>CAJBVC010000542.1 GCA_903958915.1 uncultured beta proteobacterium | reverse complement strand
CTCGATTGGGCATGTCTGGCGCCGTCAAGGTCATCAATTCGGTGTCCAGAAAATTCATCGTTCGCATGAATGGCGCCCAGTTGCAGGCAGTAGCCAGCCACATCCGCAGCCTCACCTGAGTCGGATGCGGGCAGCGGTGCCAAGGCGAGGCCCGGATACCCGAGCCGCGCCTCACTGCGGCAATGCAATTCCGTCTGCCGCCACACCATCCAACTGCATGCTGGGCCGCACCGCAAGCGCTGGCGTGATCGCATCGCCATCGAGCCCCAGCGAGCGCACAAAACCGCCCTCGGCCCACTCGGCATAGCGCCACTCACCGTCCACCTGCACCAGGCCATCGGGCGGCAGCAATTCCTGCACTGGTACATCCTTGAGTGCAGTGGCCATGAACTCGATCCACGCCGGCAGCGCCAGAGCAGAACCCGACGCCCGCGAACCCAGGCTGCGCGGCGTATCAAAACCCACCCAGACGACTGCCACCAAGCCGGGCTGAAAGCCACCAAACCAGGCATCCACCACATCATTGGTGGTACCCGTTTTTCCATAGAGGTCCGGCCTCTTGAGCGTGGCCTGTGCGCGCGCCGCGGTTCCCGAGCGCGTGACCTCCTGCAGCAGACTCGACACCATGAAAGCATTGCGTACCGGAATAGCACGCTGTGTTTCGTCCTGTGCCACAGCGGCAGCCTCAAAGACCACCTCGCCGCTGGCACGCGCAATGCGGGTGATCAGGCGTGGAGCCACCCGGTAGCCGCCATTGGCCAGCACTGCATAGGCACCTGCCATCTGCAGCGGATTGGTCGCCCCGCTGCCCAGGGCCTGGGTCAGGTCATCGGGCTGGCGTTCGGGGTCAAAGCCAAACCGGCTCGTCCACTCGCGTGCACCTTTGGGCGATAGCAATTGCATCAGGCGGATGGAGACGAGATTCTTGGACCGCGCGAGTGCACTGCGCAAGGTGATGGGGCCATCGGTGCTGCCATCGTCATTTTCCGGCGCCCAGTTGCCCACGTTTTCCATCGGTGCGTCATAGATCAATGTGTCTGGTTGCACCCCATTCTCAATCGCCCCGGAGTAGAGGAAAGGTTTGTAACTCGACCCCGGCTGGCGCCAGCCTTGGGTCACGTGGTTGAACTGGTTGCGATAGAAATCAAACCCCCCAACCAGGGCGCGTACTTCGCCACTGCTTGGATCCAGCGCCACCAGGGCGCCTTCAGCCTGCGGCCACTGGGCCAATGTCCATGACTTACCCTGCAACACCACCCGAACCACCGAACCGCGCTGTATGCGCAAAGCCGCTGCCGCATTGGCAGCCAAGGCACCCTGCACGGCACGCAACCCTACCCCGCTGATCTGCACCGCCTCGCCCGAGGCCAAGACCGCAGTCACCGCTTTCGGTGCGGCTCTGGTCACCACTGCGAGACGAAGATCCTCATCGTCTTCAAACTCGACCAGCGCACGAGCCACCCGCGGGTCCGAGTCCGTCCAATCCTGTGCCAGATTTCCCTGCGACTCCGGGCCACGCCAGGCCTGGCGCAGGGAGTGCTCAATAAGGGTGTGGCGCAGTGCTTTGTAGGCCGCCTGCTGCTGTGCCGCACGCAACGTGGTGGTGACGTTCAGGCCCGTGGTATAGGCCAGTTCGCCGTACTGCGCATAGACCTGCTGGCGCACCATCTCGGCAGCGTATTCGGCGTGCACCTCAGCTGCACCAGGCCTGCGAATGACCAGTTGCTCGGCCATGGCTTGTGCGTACTGCTGCTCGGTGATGACGCCCTGGCTGCGCATGCGTGACAGGGCGTGGCGCTGGCGCACCATGGCACGCGACAGATTGCGCACCGGATTGGCAAAGTAGGGGTTCTGCGGCAACCCCGCCAGCATGGCACATTCAGCGGGACCCAATGCCGCCAGCGTCTTGCCAAAATAGGCCTGTGACGCCGCCTCAAATCCATAGGCCCGGCCGCCCAGATAAATCTCGTTCATGTACAGCTCCAGGATCTGGTCCTTGCTAAGCTGTCTTTCGATCTTGAACGAGAGCATGGCTTCCTTGATCTTGCGCTCCAGCGTGCGCGAGCGGTCCAGGAAGAAGGTGCGGGCCACTTGCTGCGTGATGGTGGAGCCGCCATGCATGCGCTGGGTCCAGGAGAAGGTGGTGAGGGCGCGTGCCAGCCCGATCGGATCGACACCATGGTGCGCATAAAACCGCGTGTCTTCCACCGCCAGCAGCGCGCGCTTCATCAGACCGGGAATCTGGTCAATGCGTTGCACCACCCGTCGCTCGGCACCAAAGCCACCGATCT
>CAJBVC010000541.1 GCA_903958915.1 uncultured beta proteobacterium | reverse complement strand
GCCTTCGGAGAGCGATGGCGGCCCGCTGTATTACAACTACTCGGGCAAGTTCTGGGACCACCATTACCCCAACCTGTACGCCGGTATCAACCAGGGCTTTGTATCGCCCAAGGCCGGCGTGCGCGGTGACTACCGCGAAGCTCTGGGCTCGCTCTGGTTTCACGACCACAAGCACGACTTCACCTCGCAGAACGTGTACGCCGGCCTGTTCGCCGCCTGCCCGATCTATGACGAAGTCGACACCGGCGACGAGACCAAGATCGGCACCACGAACTTGCGCTTCCCGACCCATTCGCAGGATGCGCGCAGCTTTCCCTACGAGTTCGACGTGCCCATGTTCTTCCATGACCGCCAGTTCGACCCGCAGGGCGTGGACTTCTTCCCGCTGGCCTGCCTGGATGGCGCCATTGGTGACAAGCTCACCGTCAACGGCACGATTCAGCCCTTCTTCAAGGTGCAGCCGCGCAAATACCGCATCCGCATGTGCAACGGCGGCCCGACCCGCTTTTACTGGTGGTGGATGCGCCAGGGCGCAACTGGCTCCAGCTACCTGCCCATGACGGTGATTGCGAACGACGGCAACCTGCTGCCGCGCGCCGTGGTGCAAACCAACTTCAAGCAGTCTGTGGCCGAGCGCTTTGACCTCATCATCGATTTCTCCAAGTTCAAGCCCGGCACAGAAATCTTCTTCACCAACCGTGCCGAGCAGATCAGCGGCCGCGGTCCTAACGGCAAGTTGCTGACCAAAGGCGAGGATGCCCTCAAGTTCATCGTCGAGGCCGCACGCCCCGGCCTGACCGACGCCAGCACCGCCATCGTCAACGGCACGGCCCTGCGCCCACTGCCTCCTGCAGTGAACACCGCCACCTCCAAGACCAAGCAGTGGGTCTGGGGCAGCTCGTCGGGCATCTGGAATGCCAATGGCGAGGTTTTCGATCGCTATGCCGCGCCCTACGCAATCAAGGAAGGCAGTTCCGAGATCTGGGAGCACAAAAACGGCGGCGGCTCCTGGTCGCACCCGATTCACCCGCATTACGAAGAAGGGCGCATCATCGGTTCCAAGGGTGCAGCGCAACCGGATCCCACCAAGACCCTGGAAACGGGCCGCAAGGACGTTTACCGGCTCGACCCCAGCGCCACCATGACGACGGCGATGCGCTTTCGCGACTACAAGGGCATTTACCCGATGCACTGCCATAACGTGGTCCACGAAGACCACGGAATGATGGCCATGTTCAAGATTGTTTAAGCCCGGCCCACGCAGCTGATCTTTCAAGGGGATGGAAATGAACCGCAGAAACTTTCTCGGCGCGGGGCTGCTCGGCCCCGTGACGACCGCCGTCGGCCTGGCCGGTGCGTTGTGGTCGCCGCAGGCATCGGCTGCGCCGGCAAGGGCCGAGCGGCCGCTGTCGTATGCCGCACGCCATGGCTTCTTGCCCAATGTGCCCCTGGTGGCCCACACGGGTGAGACTTTCCATTTCTACGACGATCTGGTGCGCGACCGCATTGTCCTGCTCAACTTCTTTGTGGTGGGCTGCAGCGAGGGGCGCTGCCCCACCACCAATGCCAACCTGCGCAAGGTGCAGGACATGTTTGGCGAGCGCATGGGCAAGGACGTGTTTTTCTACTCCGTGACCCTGCAGCCCGAACTCG
>CAJBVC010000540.1 GCA_903958915.1 uncultured beta proteobacterium | reverse complement strand
TGAACCTGATCATTTGGCTGGTGGTGTTTCTCCTGTGCTGGCCCCTGGCCTTGCTGGCACTGCTGTTGTGGCCCCTGGTGTGGCTGATCTCGATTCCACTGCGTCTGATCGGGATTGGCATCGGTGCTGTCCTGGCACTCATTAAGGCCGTGCTGTTCCTGCCTGCACGCTTGCTGGGCTATCGAGGCTAAAACACAAAAGGCCCCAACGCCGCATGGACGCTGGGGCCTTTGTCGAACCCTTACAACAGTCGACTCAATAAGCCTGACCCAATTGATCCAGAATGGCTGGGTTTTCCAGCGTCGAAGTGTCTTGCGTGATGGACTCGCCTTTGGCCAGCGAGCGTAACAAGCGGCGCATGATTTTGCCCGAACGTGTCTTGGGCAGGTTTTCACCAAAGCGGATGTCCTTGGGTTTGGCAATCGGGCCAATCTCCTTGGCAACCCAGTCGCGCAGTTCCTTGGCGATGGCCTTGGCCTCATCGCCACTCGGACGTGAGCGTTTGAGCACCACAAACGCGCAAATCGCTTCGCCGGTCAAGTCATCCGGACGACCTACTACTGCAGCTTCCGCCACCAGGTCGGTCTTGGAGACCAGCGCGGATTCAATTTCCATGGTGCCCATGCGGTGGCCCGATACGTTGAGCACGTCGTCTATACGGCCGGTAATGCGATAGTAGCCACGGTCTGCGCTGCGCACCGCGCCGTCGCCGGCCAGATACAACTTGCCACCCATTTCTTCAGGAAAGTAACTCTTTTTAAAGCGCTCCGGATCGTTCCAGATGGTGCGAATCATGGAAGGCCAGGGGCGCTTGACCACCAGAATGCCGCCGGTGCCGTTAGGAATGTCGTTGCCTACCTCGTCGACGATACCGGCCATGATGCCCGGCAACGGCAATGTGCAGCTTCCCGGCACCAGCGGGGTGGCACCGGGCATCGGGCTCATCATGTGGCCACCGGTTTCGGTTTGCCAGAAGGTGTCCACAATCGGGCACTTTTCATGGCCGATGTTCTTGTAGTACCACATCCAGGCTTCCGGATTGATGGGCTCGCCCACAGAACCCAGAATGCGCAGGCTGCTCAAATCGGAACGGTCGGGGTGCACCGCCGCATCGCTCTCGGCTGCCTTGATCAGGGAGCGGATCGCTGTGGGCGCGGTGTAGAAGATGGTGCACTTGTGGCGCTCGATCATTTGCCAGAAGCGGCCAGCATTCGGGAACGTTGGAACGCCTTCGAAAATGATCTGCGTGGCGCCCGCCGCCAAGGGGCCATAGGCGACATAGGTGTGGCCTGTGATCCAGCCAATGTCGGCGGTGCACCAGAAGATGTCTTCAGGTTTGAGGTCAAACGTCCAGTCCATGGTGAGCTTGGCCCAGAGCAGGTAGCCGCCCGTGGAATGCTGCACGCCCTTGGGCTTGCCGGTCGAACCGGAGGTGTAGAGGATAAACAGCGGATGCTCGGCGCCTACCGCAACCGGAGCGCATTCAGTGCTCTTGCCGGCAAGCGCCTCGGTGAAGGTCTTGTCGCGGCCCGCCACCATATTGCAGGCGGTCTGGGTGCGCTGGTAGACGTAGACATTCTTGATGGACTCGCAGCCACCCATGGACAGGCCTTCGTCTACGATAGCCTTGAGCGGCAACTCTTTACCGCCGCGCATCTGGTAGTTGGATGTGATCACCGCCACCGCGCCGGCGTCGATGATGCGCTCCTGCAAGGCTTTGGCCGAGAAGCCGCCAAACACCACGCTGTGGGTGGCGCCAATGCGGGCGCAGGCTTGCATGGCAATCACGCCTTCGAGCGTCATCGGCATGTAGACCAGCACACGGTCACCTTTTTGAATGCCGTCGCCCTTGAGTGCGTTGGCAAACTGGCTCACTTTGGCCAGCAATTCCTTGTAAGTGGTCTTGGTGACAGTACCGTCATCAGCTTCAAAAATGACGGCCGTCTTGTTCTCGGTCGGTGTCCCGATGTGTTTGTCCAGGCAATTGGCAGAAGCATTGAGTTCGCCGTCGTCAAACCACTTGTAGAACGGCACGTTGGACTCGTCCAGCGTCTTGGTGAAGGGCTTGTTCCAGACCACGTTCTCCCGTGCCAGTTTCGCCCAGAACCCTTCAAAATCGGCCTCGGCCTGCGCGCACAGGGCGTTGTAGCCGTCCATGCCCGAAATGCGGGCGTTCTTGACCATCGCTTCGCTCGGCGGAAAAACGCGATTTTCAACCAGGACGGACTCAATCGCGGAACTGTGATCACTCATGGACATGTCTCCTTCAATTTAGTAAAAGTTGCGAGAATGTCGTGGGTTGCACTTACAACGCACTGACTGGCCCCAAACTTACACAATGCACCCTGTAGCAACGTGCCTGAAGCCGCTGCGCAAGCCTACAATTGCAAGCTTATGAAGCCTAAAACCCACTCCATCGACTCCTCTGCATCCGGCGCGCCCCGCCGTATGCGTCCCTTGCCCAGTTTCATCTTTGCCAGCCGCTGGCTCCAGCTCCCTCTGTACCTGGGTTTGATTGCGGCGCAGGGCGTCTATGTGTTTCACTTCTGGATCGAACTGGTGCACCTGCTGGAAGCGGCTTTTGGCAGCCAGACTGCACTGCAGGCCCTGATCAACAGCATCGGGTACAAGGAAACGACCACGCTGGCGACCACAGCACTGAATGAGACCATCATCATGCTGGTGGTATTGGCCCTGATTGACGTGGTGATGATTTCCAACCTGCTGATCATGGTGATTGTTGGTGGCTACGAGACCTTTGTCAGCCGTATGGACCTGGAAGGCCACCCGGACCAACCCGAATGGCTCAGCCATGTGAATGCCTCGGTCCTCAAGGTCAAGCTGGCCACGGCCATCATCGGCATCAGCTCGATTCACCTGCTCAAAACCTTCATCAACGCCGCCAATTACGACGAGAAAGTGCTGATTGCGCAAACTGCCATTCACATCACCTTCCTGCTGTCGGCGATGGCGATTGCCTACACCGACCGCCTGATGTCGCATGCCCCAGGCGCCAATCACTGAATCTCAACTCCCAGAGGTCCCTCCACCATGACCGCCATACGCCAGAATGATCTCGTCGAATCTATTGCCGCTGCGCTGCAGTACATCAGTTACTACCATCCCGCCGACTACATCGCGCACCTGGCCCGTGCCTACGAACGCGAGCAAAGTGCGGCAGCCAAGGACGCCATCGCGCAGATCCTGACCAACAGCAAGATGAGCGCGACTGGCCAGCGCCCCATTTGCCAAGACACCGGTATCGTCAACGTGTTCCTGAAAGTGGGCATGGACGTGCGCTGGGAAGGGTTCACCGGCAGCCTGGATGACGCCATTAATGAGGGCGTGCGCCGCGGCTACAACCATCCGGACAACACCCTGCGCGCCAGCGTGGTGGCAGACCCGCAGTTCGAGCGCAAAAACACCAAGGACAACACCCCCGCAGTGATCTTCAGCGAAATCGTGCCCGGCAATACGCTGGAGGTGACCGTGGCAGCCAAGGGCGGCGGCTCGGAAAACAAGAGCAAGATGGTCATGCTCAACCCGGGCGACAACGTGGTCGAATGGATTCTCAAGACGGTTCCCACCATGGGCGCAGGCTGGTGCCCGCCGGGCATGCTCGGCATTGGCATTGGCGGCACCGCCGAGAAAGCCGTTTTGATGGCCAAGGAAAGCCTGATGGACGACCTCGACATGTATGAGTTGCAGGCCAAGGCCACTAGTGGCGCCGCACTCTCCAAGGTGGAGGAGTTGCGGCTGGAACTGTATGAAAAAGTGAACGCCCTGGGCATTGGCGCACAGGGTCTGGGTGGTTTGACCACGGTGCTGGACATCAAGATCAAGATGTACCCCACCCACGCCGCCAGCAAGCCCGTGGCCATGATCCCAAATTGTGCGGCCACCCGCCACGCCCACTTTGTGATGGATGGCAGCGGGCCGGTGTACCTCACGCCCCCATTGTTGGACTCCTGGCCCGACGTCGCCTGGAAACCCGACTATGTGAAGAGCAAAAAGGTGGACCTGAACACTCTGACCAAGGCCGAAGTGGCCAGCTGGAAGCCGGGCGACACGCTGCTGCTCAACGGCAAGATGCTCACCGGGCGCGATGCGGCACACAAGCGCATCAAGGATATGTTGGCGAAAGGCGAGAAGTTGCCGGTCGACTTCACCAACCGCGTCATTTACTACGTTGGCCCGGTAGACCCGGTGCGCGACGAAGCGGTTGGCCCGGCTGGCCCTACCACCGCCACGCGCATGGACGGATTTACCGAGATGATGCTGGCGGAAACCGGCCTGATTGCCATGATTGGTAAGTCCGAGCGCGGGCCGGTTGCCATCGAGGCGATCAAGAAGCACCAGAGCGCCTATTTGATGGCGGTGGGTGGCGCCGCCTACCTGGTGTCCAAGGCCATCAAGACCGCCAAGGTGTTGGGCTTTGCCGACCTCGGCATGGAAGCCATCTACGAATTTGACGTGGTCGACATGCCGGTGACGGTAGCCGTCGACGCGGGCGGCACCAGCGCCCACATCACGGGACCCGCCGAGTGGCAAAAGAAGATTGCCAGCGGAGAGTTCAAGACGATTCCGGTCGCCAGCGCCTGAGAGCCCCAGCATGAATGGTGTCAACCGCAATGTTGACGCCATCGGCGTGTTTGACAGCGGTGTGGGTGGCTTGAGCGTGCTGCGCGCGTTGCTGGCCGAACTGCCCCACGAGCGCTTCGTTTATCTGGCCGATCAGGGCCACGCCCCCTATGGCGAACGCGAAGACAGGCACATCATTGAGCGCGCGTCGGCGATCACCCGTTACCTCACTGCACAACACCGCGTCAAGGCGATGGTGGTGGCCTGCAATACCGCCACCGCCGCTGCCATTCACCTGATGCGCGAGACGCACCCCGAATTACCCATCGTGGGAATCGAGCCAGCACTCAAACCCGCAGTGGCCCTGAGTACCACGCACCGCATTGGCGTCATGGCTACGCGCGGAACGTTGCAGAGTGAAAAATTCCGCACGCTGCTGGAAAGTCTTTCCGGGCAAGCGGAATTTGTAGTGCAGCCCTGCGACGGACTGGCCGATGCGATCGAACGCAGCGATGCTATACAAATAGGAGCTATCTGCGCACAGTCCACAAGCGTAATGGGCACTTTTGGCTCAAAAC
>CAJBVC010000539.1 GCA_903958915.1 uncultured beta proteobacterium | reverse complement strand
CTTTGGACTGTTGCCGTCTACATGTTCCAGCGCAAACAGAGGCAGATCCGCTTTCCGACTCAGCCAGACGCCGCCACCGAGTTCGGTGAACCCTGCGGACAGGCCGCGCCGGTAGACCTGTGCCGGGTGCTTGAATAGGCGCGGGTCGGTCTTCGTTTCGTCCAGAACGTCCTGCTCCCAGTCCTCTTGGGCGACAGCTTCCACATACAGCGCGCCGCTGCACAGTTGCGCCAGGTTGCGCAGGGCGGCCGTTAAATCGGCTTGGGCCAGGTAAGGCAACACACCCTGGCAGATCACCAGATCAAACGGAGTCTTGGCCTGGTAATCGACCACCGATCCGCGCTCCCAGCCAAAGCGCTCGCACAAGTACTCGCTGTACTCGACGCCGTGAAACCGCGCATGCGGGTAGTGCCGGTGAATCACATCGCGCCACAACCCGATGCCGCAGCCCACATCCAGCACGCGGCGCACCGGTACCCGAATGAATTGCAAATAGCTGCACACGAAGGCACCCAGCCGCTCCACGTGCGCCGGGTCGACCACGCTGGTCTTCTTGTTGAAATAAAAGCGCTCGTAGTACGCCTTGTCGAACAGACTGTCGCTCGCAGATTTCATCCGGCGTTTTCCGAAAAATTGAACCGTGGCAATGGTACGTGATGGACGCCTCCGCGAGGGTGTTCTCCCGCAACAGCCTTGCCAGGATCCAGCGCGCTATAACTTTGATAGCTCCTTGCGCACGATCCACAAGCGCTACAGCCACTTTCCTTGAAAGCTGATCAGATAGGCATCGGATCCAAGCCGAATTTCGCTGAATCGGGGACAATGCGGCTCCATGTCAGCCCACATTCCGACCCTGTTTCTGGTCATCATTGCCGCCGGAGCCACGCTTGCGGCAGCCATGGCGGTTGTGGCGTGGGGGCGTGACCGCAATATCCTGCTGTGGGCCACCGCACTGGCGTTGCACACCTGCGCCTACACCTTGTTCAGCCTGCGTGGGCAGATCAATGACGTTGCGTCCATCGTACTGGGCAATATGTGCCTCTCGTCCGCCTTGGCCATGTTTGCCGAGGGTCTCTACCGATTTCAACAAAGGGCCTGCCCCCGCTGGCTGGTCTGGACGCCCGTGGCGGTGGTTGGTGTCGGGTTCTACGTGCTGTTGAACGACCAGTCGGGACGCATCGTTTTCGGCGGTACGGTTTTTTCGGTCCAGGCCTTGATTGTCCTTGCCGCGCTGGCCACACGGTACCGTGAGACAACGGGGCGAGGCCAATTCATTCTGGCACTGGGTGGCGGCCTGGTGCTGCTTGCTTTTTTGGTGCGCGTGTTTGCTACGGCCAGTGGCCAGACGGAGATGCTGACACTGACCACTGCTAACTCGGTACAGACCGCCACATTTCTGATGTCGATCGTGTGCCTGATGCTGTTGGCGATCGGTTTGCTGATCATGACCAAGGAGCGTGCCGAAATGGAATCGCACCTGGCGGAACAGTTTGAGCGGGTGCGCAGCCATGCCATGGAGTTGCTGGCCAAAGACGCCCCGCTTGCGCACATTCTGGATGCATTGGTACGAGGCCTCGAAGACATCAGCCCGCAAACGTTGTGCAGCATTTTGTTGCTCGACTCGAACGGCCAAACCCTTACCAAAGGCGCAGCGCCAAGTCTGCCGGACTTTTACAATACAGCCATCGAGGGCATTTCCATCGGCCAGAGCGTGGGGTCGTGCGGAACGGCTGCGTTCACGGGTGAGCGCGTCATCGTCACTGACATTGCAACGCACCCGTTCTGGGCGCCCTACCGGGACCTGGCTACGCGGGCTGGGCTGGGAGCCTGCTGGTCTCAGCCAATCCTGGACGCTGCAGGAAAAGTGCTGGGCACCTTTGCGATCTACCACCGCGTGCCCACCACGCCCGCTGCGGACGACATCCACTTTATCGAGCAGTTTGCTGGTCTGGCCAGCATCGCCATTGAACGCAGCAAGGCCGCCGCAATCATTCGCGCCAG
>CAJBVC010000538.1 GCA_903958915.1 uncultured beta proteobacterium | reverse complement strand
CGAAAGGCCGTCTCACTCCAGCCGGCACGCAAACCCGCCATCGAAAAACCTGTGGCATGCCAGATGCGATGCAAGCCACGGCGTGTCTTTTGCGGATTGACCGGCAGATTGCGATCGGATGCAGAACTGGTGGGATGCACTGGCATGGCGCGTTAACGTCCGAGGGGGGGTACTGCGACCAGGCGGGTACCCGCCCACTGGTCGTGCCAGAACTGTTGTTGATGCTGGGTTCGGCTGAGAAGAGCCCACACGGCGACCCACAACAAAATGACCAGCACAGAGATTGGTCCTGTCAACTGCATCCACTCATTGGCCGCCAATGGAGGCAAGAACCACATCCAGCTCAGAGCGTAGCGGCCCAATGCGCGTGCTTGTGAAACCGGGTAGCCGCTGGCATCCACCAGTCGGATATGCCAGGTCTTCATCGCCAGTGTCTGTCCCTGGGACCAAAACCAGCCGAAGTAAATTCCAAACACCACGAACAGGAATGCTTGCAGGGCGTGACGGTTGTCCATGGCGTTACGCGTCTGGCTGAGTGTCCCAAACAGGTAGCCCGCAATAAACACCACGCCAAAAAGTAGCATGCCCTCGTAGATCCAGCAGGCCATGCGGCGCCACAATCCAGGGGTGATGATCTCGTACTGCATTGTCAGGGAACTCGTTGCGATGGCCAGCCGGCGATTGTAGGCTGCTGTCGCTTCGGTTGACGCCCGCACCGCGCCACAGGTTGCGCGTCTTATCGGACGCGCTTCAGGCGAAATTCATTCGACGGGAACCGGTTCTGCAGGTGCCGGTACTTCCGATGCAGGTGCCGGTGCCGGTTCCGAGGCCACCACCGCGGGCCGTGGTGCCTGGGGCAGCAGCGTCTTCTGGTCGATGCCCTGGCGGGAAATCGCCTCTTTGCGCACTTCTTCAGGCGTATGGCGCGTTACCGGCACTACCGCCAGTTTGTTGGGAGCCACTGGCTTGGCAGCAACCGCTGCGCCCGCCGGTTTAGGCGGGGCTTGCGAAGCAAGTTTTTGGCGTTCCTGCGGGCTCAATGCCTGGTAGGCCTCCCATCCTGCAGCGCGGTCGGACGGCGGCACCTTCTTGGCCTCCACGAAATTGAGGCGCGCAACCTCGCGTTCGCGTGGACTCAACGCGGCCCACTCCACCATGCGGGCCTGCATCTTTTCCTTGTTCTCGGGGGACAGGCCGGCATAGGTAGGTGTCAATGCAATCCATTTACGTCGGTGCAGCACACTCAACGAGTCCCACAACTTGGCCAAGGGACGCAACACGTCCCGCTGCGAAGGTGTCAGTTCGTTCCAATTGGGGGCTATGGACACCGCATTTGCCAAAGGCGCACGTTTCGACGCGGATGGTCCTGGCGCGGCAGTTTGCGCCAGAGCGTGGGAAGTGCTTAGCAATATTGCTGCCGCCAAGAAACAGGTTCCGATGTGCCCATGCACCACAGGAACCTGTAGGAATGCGTGTGTATTTGCCAGTGGATCAACCATGCGATATCAAGCGAAGCATCAATTTGGCACTTTGGCGCTCAGGAAGCGCATAAAGCCAGGGTCTGTGAAGGCCTCAGGGGGCAGATCATCAGTCAGCAGTTCCGCGTCCACTTCGGCCAGTTCATCGGCGCGATTCTGCTCCTGCAACACATCGATTGCCAACAAGCCGGCTACAAGCGCCAACAGCGGCAAAAAAGACGCTAAACGGTTCCAGATACTGCGGTGCTCGCCACCCATATGCAACGCGACAGCATTACCGTGGACCGATAGATCAGTGGCCAATTGGAGTTTGACAACCTTGCGTTTGCTCAGCGCCTGCATACGTGCAGCTTTCAACCGCTCCGAGATTTCATGAGGGAGTTGTTGCGCACCTTCATTGAGACGAGCCGTGAGCTCGCGTCCGAGCCGGTCTTGATAGTTAGGATTCCTATTTTGTATTGTGATATTCATAACCGTATTCCCTTTGCTTTCAAGGCAGATGCCAAAGACTGGATGGCTCTTGAGCAGTGCGTCTTGACGCTCCCCTGTGAACAACCCATAGCCGCAGCTGTCTCAGCGACATCCATCTCTTCCCAGTAACGCATCAGAAAGGCTTCCCGTTGACGTGCGGGAAGCTCCTGAATCTCCACTTCAATTTCACGCAAGGTCTGTGCCCGCTCGGTCTGAGTCTCGGTGCTCTCGCTAAGTTCCGGTCCATTGGACGAATGCACCGTTTCCAGCAGATCGAAACTGCCATCATCCGTAGTCGACTCGAAGTCGCTCATATTGGAAAAAAGTGCGCGGTGGGTCTTGTTTCTTCGAAACCAGTCCAGTGTGCAGTTGGACAGTATGCGTTGAAAAAGCATCGGCAACTCTTCCACCGGTTTATGACCATAGTGTTCAGCCAACTTCATCATGCTGTCCTGCACGATATCCAGCGCCGACTCATCGTTGCGCACATGGTACAGCGACCTTTTGAAAGCACGTTTTTCAACGCTTTTCAGGAAGTTGGACAGTTCGAGGTCAGTTGCCAAGACTACAGAGCAGAAGGAGGAAGCTAAAGGCGAGCAGGTGCCATGGTGCAGACCGCAGCCCGGTCCGGACCGTATTATCGCATTGCCCGTCACAAAAATTTATCAGGGTCGGTCAAATGAATCGCTGCGGATGCGATAATCCTAGCTGCACATCAAAAGGCAAACGGGTTCTGATCCGGCGCAGCATTCAATGCGCTTATGGCCAGGGTCCTAAGTTCTGCCGCGACACCACAAGTGTTTGCGAAAGGGCACCCAAGGTTTTTCGTTAGAGAAATTCACAAAGGTTCATCATGGAAATTTCAAAAGCTGAAATCGCTTCGGCATCCGCTGTCGGCAAGTCTCACAAATCCAGTGCTGCGTCCCAGGAACTTCGTGGAGCCGAGGTGCTGGTCAAAGCGTTGCAGGCCGAAGGCGTTCAATATATCTGGGGTTACCCGGGCGGTGCGGTATTGCACATCTACGATGCTTTTTACAAGCAAGACACCATTCAGCATGTTCTTGTGCGCCACGAGCAGGCTGCGGTTCACGCGGCAGATGGCTATGCCAGGGCTACCGGCGACGTGGGCGTAGCGCTCGTTACCTCCGGTCCCGGCGTCACCAATGCGGTGACCGGCATCGCCACTGCCTACATGGACAGCATTCCGATGGTGATCATCTGCGGACAAGTGCCGACCCACGCCATTGGCATGGACGCATTTCAGGAATGTGATGCGGTCGGAATTACCCGGCCTATCGTTAAACACAATTTTCTGGTCAAGGACGCGCGCGACCTGGCAATGACGCTGAAAAAGGCGTTTCACATTGCACGCAGTGGACGCCCGGGACCGGTGGTCGTGGATATTCCGAAAGACGTTTCGTTCAAGAAGGTGCCCTATGCGGGCTATCCCTCATCCGTCGAGATGCGCTCCTACAACCCGGTGCGCAAAGGGCACGGCGGGCAGATTCGCAAAGCACTGCAATTGCTGCTGGCTGCCAAGCGACCTTACATCTATACCGGTGGCGGTGTGTTGCTGAGCAACGCCACAGCCGAGTTGCGCACCCTGGTCGATATGTTGGGCTATCCCTGCACCAACACGCTGATGGGTCTTGGGGCCTATCCTGCAAGTGACCGCAAGTTCCTGGGCATGCTGGGCATGCACGGGACGGTGGAAGCCAACAACGCCATGCAGAACTGCGATGTGCTGCTGGCGGTGGGAGCGCGCTTTGACGACCGTGTGATTGGAAATCCCAAGCACTTTGCGCAGAACGAACGCAAGATCATTCACATCGATATCGACCCTTCGAGCATCTCCAAGCGCGTGCGCGTTGATATTCCGATCGTGGGCGATGTCAAGGATGTGTTGTCCGAAATGATCGCAATGATCAAGGAAGGCACCGCCAAGCCCGATCCGGAGTCGCTGGGTGCATGGTGGGACACCATTGAAGGGTGGCGCAGCCGCAATTGCCTGAAATACAGCATGGGCAAAGGCGATGTCATCAAACCTCAGTATGTGGTTGAAACCCTGTGGAACATGACCAAGGATGCTGACACCTATATCACGTCCGACGTGGGCCAGCACCAAATGTGGGCTGCGCAGTACTACCGATTTGATGAGCCACGGCGCTGGATCAATTCTGGCGGCTTGGGTACCATGGGCGTGGGCATTCCGTATGCCATGGGCATCAAGCTTGCCAAACCGCAGAGCGAAGTTTTCTGTATTACCGGCGAAGGCTCGGTGCAGATGTGTATTCAGGAACTTTCCACCTGCCTGCAGTACAACACCCCCATCAAAATCGTTTCACTGAACAACCGCTATCTGGGCATGGTCCGGCAATGGCAGGAAGTGGAGTACGAAGGACGCTACAGCCACAGCTATATGGACGCGCTGCCGAACTTTGTGAAGCTGGCCGAAGCATACGGTCATGTGGGCATGCTCATCGAGAAGCCGCAGGACGTCGAACCAGCGCTGCGCGAGGCGCGCAAGCTCAAGGACCGTACGGTCTTCATGGACTTCCGTACCGATCCTACCGAGAACGTATTTCCGATGGTCCAGGCTGGCAAAGGCATCACGGAAATGTTGCTGGGATCGGAAGACCTCTAAACGGCATTCACCTTAACTTTTTTATTGACGAATCTATTGTCTGCCAAGCCTCGCTGTTACCGCAGCGGGGGGAGGGCAACGAAAAGAGGAATCTACGCATATGAAACACATCATCGCTGTATTACTTGAAAATGAACCCGGCGCATTGTCGCGGGTGGTTGGTCTTTTTTCTGCACGGGGTTACAACATCGAGTCGCTGACGGTGGCACCCACCGAAGACGCCAGCCTGTCGCGCATGACGATCCAGACCACGGGTTCGGACGACGTGATCGAGCAGATCACCAAGCACCTGAACCGCCTGATTGAGGTCGTGAAAGTGGTGGACCTGACCGAAGGCGCCTACATCGAGCGTGAACTCATGATGGTCAAGGTCCGTGCGGTGGGCAAGGAGCGTGAGGAAATGAAGCGCATGGCGGATATATTCCGCGGTCGCATCATTGATGTCACCGAAAAGAGCTACACCGTCGAGCTCACGGGCGACCAGTCCAAAAACGACGCATTCCTGGAAGCCATCGAAAAAGGAGCGATTCTGGAAACGGTTCGAACGGGCTCGAGCGGCATCGGCCGTGGCGAGCGAATTTTGCGGGTTTAAATTTTTACAACGGAGAGAAGAAATGAAGGTTTATTACGACAAGGACTGTGACCTGAGCCTCATCAAAGGCAAGACTGTCGCCATCATTGGTTACGGCAGCCAGGGCCATGCCCATGCCCAGAACCTGAACGACAGCGGTGTCAAGGTCGTCGTTGGATTGCGCAAGGGCGGTGCCTCGTGGTCCAAGGTCGAGAAGGCTGGCCTCCAGGTGGCCGAGGTTGCCGCGGCTGTAAAGGCAGCTGACGTGGTGATGATCTTGTTGCCCGACGAGCAAATTGGTGCGGTCTACACCAACGACATCGAGCCCAACATCAAGTCGGGTGCATCGTTGGTGTTTGCGCACGGCTTTAACGTGCACTACGGTCTGGTAACCCCACGCGCTGACCTTGACGTCTGGATGGTTGCGCCAAAAGCGCCTGGCCACACTGTGCGTGGTACCTATGCCCAGGGCGGTGGCGTTCCGCACCTGATCGCCGTGCACCAGGACAAGTCAGGCCGCAGCCGTGATCTGGCGCTGAGCTACTCCATGGCCAATGGTGGCGGCAAAGCCGGCATCATTGAAACCAATTTCCGCGAAGAAACAGAAACTGACCTCTTTGGTGAGCAGGCAGTGCTGTGCGGCGGTACGGTCGAACTGATCAAGGCCGGATTCGAAACGCTGACCGAAGCTGGGTATGCGCCCGAAATGGCCTACTTCGAATGCCTGCACGAACTCAAGCTGATTGTCGACATGATTTATGAAGGCGGCATCGCCAACATGAACTACTCCATCTCCAACAACGCCGAGTACGGTGAGTACGTTACAGGCCCACGCATAGTGACAAGCGACACCAAGAACGCCATGCGCCAGTGCCTGAAGGACATCCAGACCGGTGAATACGCCAAGAGTTTCATCCTGGAAAATAAGGCAGGCGCTCCCACGCTGCTGAGCCGCCGGCGCCTGACTGCCGAGCATCCGATCGAGCAGGTTGGCGAGACCCTGCGCGCCATGATGCCCTGGATCAAGAAAAACAAGCTGGTGGACCAGACCCGCAATTAGGGCAAGCCGCTTTATTGCGCTCTGCATCAAGGCCACTTCGGTGGCCCTTTTTGTGGGCAGGCCTGTCTGCCGACAGATGGGTTGCCTGTACTACACTGCGGGTCAGGCGATCAACCTGACTGACCTCGCATGCATGCGTGGGCACATCGTGGATTGCGAGCTCAATGCAAGGAGAAAGTATGGATGACAGCACCGAGTCGCCGGGCAACGATAGCAGCGCGCTGGTAGTAATAAACAGGCGCAAGGGCATTTACATTCTGCCCAATCTCTTCACCCTGGCTGCACTCTTCGGTGGTTTTTACGCCATTGTGATGGCTATCAATGGCCGTTTTGACCTAGCCAGCGTTGGCATCTTTTGTGCCATGGTGCTGGACAGCCTTGATGGTCGCGTTGCTCGCATGACCAACACCCAAAGCGCCTTCGGTGAGCAAATGGACTCGTTGTCGGACATGGTTTCGTTTGGAGCCGCGCCGGCGCTCATTTCCTATGTATGGGCACTCAACGGTCTGGGGCGCTGGGGCTGGTTTGCAGCATTTGTGTACTGTGCCTGCGCGGCACTGCGCCTGGCCCGCTTCAACGTCAATACAGCAGTGGTGGACAAGCGCTACTTTCAGGGGCTACCCTCGCCCGCTGCGGCAGCGCTGGTGGCTGGCTTTATCTGGCTCATGACAGACCTTGGCATCAAGGGGTCGGCGGTCGCGTGGCCGATGTTTGCGCTGGCGTTATACGCCGGCCTGACCATGGTTACCAATGTGCCGTTCTACAGCTTCAAGGTTGTCAGTGTGAAGAAGAGCGTGCCATTCGCTGTCATCGTTTTGATTGCCATGGGCATTGCGGTCATCAATATTGATCCGCCCACCGTCATGTTCGGCGTGTTTGTCATTTACGGGCTCAGTGGCTACGTCGTGTACGGTTGGCGCAAGGCGAAGGGAATCCACACCAGCGTGATCAGCACCTCGACCGATGAGCCCGACGAGCGCGGACTGCACAAGTGAGCGCTGTGAACTGTGTTACATTGAGTTCATGGAATTTGTATTGCTATCACTACTAGGTACTCGCCACCACGGGCGGAATAAGTAGCGCACGCACTTCATCTCCACAAAAGGCCCGTTAGCACTTGCAGCGGGCCTTTTTGCATTGCACGTACCAGTTTGGTTTGTATTTTCAGACTTAGAGGAGTAATGGAATGGCTGATAAATTGATCATTTTTGACACCACTTTGCGAGACGGTGAGCAGTCGCCGGGTGCTTCCATGACGCGCGACGAAAAGCTGCGCATTGCACGGCAACTGGAGCGACTGAAAGTCGATGTGATTGAAGCCGGATTTGCAGCCAGTTCCAATGGTGACTTTGAGGCGGTCCAACTCATCGCCAACCAGATCAAGGATTCCACCATCTGCTCATTGTCCCGCGCCAACGACCGGGACATCTCCAGAGCCGCAGAGGCGCTCAAGAACGCCAACCGTGCGCGCATCCACACCTTCATTGCCACATCGCCATTGCATATGGAAAAGAAGTTGCGCATGACGCCCGAGCAAGTGCTGGAGCAGGCCAAGCAGTCGGTTCGCTTTGCGCGCAATCTGGTGGGCGACATTGAATTCAGTCCAGAGGATGGTTACCGCAGCGAGGTCGATTTTCTGTGCCGCGTACTCGAGGCGGTGATCGATGAAGGCGCTACCACCATCAACGTGCCAGACACCGTGGGCTACGCGATTCCGGAACTCTACGGCAACTTCATCAAGACGCTTCGTGAGCGGGTTCCCAACTCTGACAAGGCGGTCTGGTCGGTCCACTGCCACAATGACCTGGGCATGGCGGTTGCCAACTCGCTTGCCGGCGTCAAGATTGGTGGCGCAAGGCAGGTCGAGTGCACCATCAACGGGCTGGGCGAGCGCGCCGGCAATTGCAGCCTGGAAGAAATTGTCATGGCAGTCAAGACACGACAAGACTACTTTGGTCTGGAGATGGGCATCGACGCCCGCCACATTCTGGCAGCCAGCCGCATGGTTAGCCAGACTACGGGCTTTGTCGTGCAACCCAACAAAGCCGTGGTTGGTGCCAACGCGTTTGCGCATGCCTCCGGCATCCACCAGGACGGCGTGCTCAAGGCGCGCGACACCTACGAAATCATGCGTGCCGAGGATGTTGGCTGGTCTGCCAACAAGATTGTGCTCGGCAAACTCAGCGGGCGTAATGCGTTCAAGCAACGCCTGCAGGAGCTTGGCGTGCAACTCGAGAGCGAAGGGGAGATTAACGCCGCATTCTCGCGTTTCAAGGAACTGGCCGACCGCAAGAGCGAAATCTTCGACGAGGACATCCTCGCACTGGTGAGTGATGAAAGCGTTGCACACGACAAGGAGCATTACGCTTTCGTGTCACTGTCCCAGCGCAGCGAAACCGGGGAACGTCCTACGGCGTCGATCGTCTTCACGATGGGCGGGCACGAGGTCAGTGGCACTTCCGAAGGTAATGGCCCGGTCGATGCCTCGCTCAAGGCGATCGAGTCGCACGCCAAGAGCGGGGCCGAAATGGTGCTGTACTCGGTCAACGCCATCAGCGGCTCTACCGAAAGCCAGGGTGAGGTGACAGTGCGTCTGCAAAACAGTGGTCGTGTGGTCAATGGCGTTGGTGCCGACCCGGACATTGTGGTGGCCTCCGCCAAGGCCTACCTCAGTGCGCTCAACAAGCTGTGCAGCAAAGCCGACCGGGTGGCAGCGCAGGGGTGATCGATCAACGCCGCTGTAGTGGTTGAGGTTTGCTCTGCAAGTTATTGATATTGCGTGAGAAATTTGTTTAAACTCTTGACCTTCTGCAATCCTTCTGGCTAAATCGCTCGCTGGTTGCATTGCAACAAGGTCAGGAGCTGTTTTGAACCGTCATTTATTTATATTTAGCGTGCTGGCTGGTTTGGTATTGACCGCCTCCCTGTCCACGCACGCCGGCGAAACCAAGGCGCGTGCAGCTACCGCCAAGCAGCCTGTCCACAAGACACAAGCCGTCAAGAAGCGGGTGACAACCACGGTGCGCCAGTCCTCCTATGGGCAGAAAGCTGGCTTGCATGGCGCGCCAGACCTTTTGGCACTGCGGTCCAGCGTGGCGCTGGTGGTGGACCAGGATACCCAGGAAGTTCTGTTTCACAAGAACGAATCGGCCGTTTTACCGATCGCCTCCATCACCAAGCTGATGACCGGGCTGCTTGTGAGCGAAGCCAAACTGCCGATGGACGAGATGATCACCATCACTCAGGACGATATCGACACCGAAAAAGGCAGTCGGTCTCGCCTCAGCGTCGGCACGCAATTGAGTCGTGGTGAACTGCTGCATCTGGCGCTGATGGCCAGTGAAAACAGGGCGGCCAACGCCCTGGGTCGAAACTATCCAGGGGGCATTGAGACTTTTGTCAGCCTGATGAACGCGCGGGCACGCATGCTGGGCATGCATGACACCAGGTACGTGGAACCAACGGGTTTGTCCAGCAAAAACCAGTCGAGTGCTCGAGACCTCGCCACGCTGGTAAGT
Source organism: uncultured beta proteobacterium (assembly GCA_903958915.1). GTDB lineage: Bacteria > Pseudomonadota > Gammaproteobacteria > Burkholderiales > Burkholderiaceae_C > Allorhodoferax. The sequence goes on along the minus strand of CAJBVC010000538.1, from coordinate 3,226 downwards.
TTTGCGCATGGTGACCCCACACTGCGTGAGCTTTCCACTTCCACCGGCCATGAAGTCGAGGTAGGCAGGCGCACCCTGCGCTACAACAACACCAATCGCCTGGTGAAGAACCCTGCATGGGACATCGGCCTGCAAAAAACCGGCTATATCTCCGAAGCCGGTCAGTGTCTGGTGATGCAGGCCAAGGTGGCAGGGCGCAAACTGATCATGGTGTTTTTGGACTCCGCTGGCAAATTGAGCCGAGTTGCCGATGCCGAGCGTGTGCGGCGCTGGGTGGAAGCCATGCCAGTGCAGACCAGCAAACTGTCACCCTTGGCACGGTCCGAGTTCGACGCCAGGATGATTCTGAACTAGGCCGGCTGCTTGTGGCCCAGGGTGGCGGAAATCTGCCGTGCGGTTTCCTGCAATCGCCCCAGCCAGTTCTCCTCCATCCTGCTCGACGGCGCTGAGATCGACAGCCCGCCCACCAGCTTGTTTTGATCGTCGTAGACGCCTGCCGCCATGCAGCGCACGCCGAGCTCCAGTTCTTCGTTGTCAGACGCCTGGCCAGACTGCCGAACCAGTGCCAGTTCACGCTCCAGCGCGTCAATCTGCGTAATGCTGTTTTTGGTGTGCCCCTTCAGGCCGGTGCGTTCTGCGTAAGCGCGAATGCGCTGTGCATCGTCGGCTGCCAGAAACAGTTTTCCCACGGATGTGAGGTGCAACGGGGCGCGGCCCCCAATCGCCCGCACCACCTGCATGCCCGAGCGCTCGCTGTAGGCGCGCTCCACATACACGATTTCATCACCCTGGCGCATGCTCAAATTCACCGGCTGCTGAATGAGCTTGTGCAGCTCGCGCATCGGAGCCACCGCAGCATCACGCACATTGAGCCTGCCTTTCACCAGATTTCCAAGTTCCAGCAGGCGCATTCCCAGCCGGTAGCTACCTGGTTGCGGGCGATCGACGAACCGGCCCGTGGCCAGGTCATTCAAAATGCGGTGGGTGGTCGACGGGTGTAACCCCGCTTTTTCACTGATTTCCTTCAGGCTGATGGCGTCTTCCCTGGAGGCGAGCACATCGATCAAGGTAAACATGCGTTCAATAACCTGCACCGCAGGAACGCTGGGCAGACTGGGATCTTTTTTTGTCATGGCCGTATTGTCTGGCAAAGCCGCCACTGGCCGTTCAACAGCAGCTGCAGCGGAGAAAAATTCGACTTGTAGTTCATCTTCTGGCTCTGCTCTATCCAATACCCCAGGTACACATACGGCAACCCCAGGCTCCTGGCCTGATGGATCTGCCACAGCACGTTGAAGGTGCCATAGCTGGCGCCTGCTTCGGGGTCATAAAACGTATACACCGCAGAAATACCATCGTCCAGCACATCCACTACGGAGACCATTTTCAGTTCACCGGCCAAGCCATCGGCACCGGGCTGGCGAAACTCCACCAGCCTGGAATTGACCCGGCTCTGCAGAAGAAACTGCGTGTACTGGTCCACGTTGTCCTCGTCCATGCCACCGCCCGGGTGACGGCTGGTCTGGTAGCTGCGGTACAGCGCGTAATGCTCGGGCACAAACCCCAGACCCAGCACCCGCACCGTTAGTGCACGGTGTTGGGTCCACGCACGGCGCTGGCTGCGCGTAGCGCGAAACTCCGAAGCCAGCACCCGCAGTGGCTTGCAAGCCTGGCACTCGTCACAATGGGGCCGGTAGGTAAAAAGGCCGCTACGCCTGAAACCCTTGCGCACCAGTTCGGAGTAGGTGGAGTTGTTGATCTGGTGGCTGGGTGTTGCAACCTGCGAGCGCGCCTGCTGCCCGGGCAGGTAACTGCACTCATAGGGCGAAGTCGCGTAAAACTGCAGGGCTTGCAGGGGCAGGTCTTTGAGGTCTGTCATGGCGGCTATTCAGGCAGACGAAAAATAAGGTCCCAGTATAGAGGCGAGAAGTGCCAGTTGGGCGCAGGCAACTCGGCAGCTTGGTCAACGTGCGCTACAAATCGGGTGCGAGGCATCTCGCTGGCGCCCAGCGACGCCAGATGGGCCGTATTTTGCTGGCAATCGATTATGGTGATTGCGTGCTTTCTGCAAAACGCTACCAGCGCCGCCAGTGCAATCTTGGACGTGTCCGGCCGGCGCGCAAACATCGACTCACCAAACACCGCGCGCCCTATCGCTACGCAGTACAGGCCTCCCACCAGTTCGCCATTGACCCAGGTCTCTACACTGTGCGCTATTCCCCTAGCGTGCAACTGCGTGTATGCGTCCACCATGGCCGGGACGATCCAGGTGCCGTGGTTGCCGCCGCGTGGCGACTGGGCACAGGCGGTGATCACCTGTGCAAACGCGCTGTCCATGCGCACTTCGCAGTGCGGGGTGCGTGCAAAGCGCTGCAGCGTCTTGCGCAGCGAGCGGTGCAGCTGAAAGTGCTCCGACTGCAACACCATGCGCGGGTCAGGGCTCCACCACAGATTGGGCTGGCCAGGGCTAAACCAGGGAAAAATGCCGTGCCGGTAGGCGCGTTGCAAGGTCTCCACCGAAAGCACCCCTCCGGCAGCCAGCAAACCCGGTGCGTCCGACGCATCCCCCCACGCCAGAGCCACATCCGGAAATGGATCTCCCGGCATCAGCCAAGGCAGGGCAGGGGAGGTTTGCGACATGCAGCCAATGGTATGCGGAAATAAATTGACCCAGCGCAAGGCACTCAAGGCCCTGCGGTTAGAATACCGGCTGTCGGGGCGTAGCGCAGCCTGGTAGCGCATCTGGTTTGGGACCAGAGGGTCGAAGGTTCGAATCCTTTCGCCCCGACCATATAGCTAGAGAGTTTGCTACTGAAACAATAGCAATTCTCTAACCGAATCGAAAGTCTCTAACGGGTCGCCCCGTTTTCCGTGCAACCTTATGGCGCACATACTCCGCGGTTTGAGTCTGTGTCGAGTGTCCGCCCATTCTCTGAGCGGATCCAATCCCCCGTTTTTCGTCAACATCGGTCAACACGTGGGAACAGCGGGTGCGTGTTGGATTCTCCCCATTTTTCATTCGCGAAACCCCCTATCAGCCCTCTGCCGCCAGACAAAATTCTCTGAAACAGGCGTACAAAATTGGATGTCAGGTAAGGAGCGTAATGTAGACCGGCAGTGCAGCGCAACCGGTCGGCCACGAGTGGCTGGTTCCGGGTACGCCAGATCAATGATTTTCACAACGGTTTTGTCGCGTTAACAGCGCCGAGCTGAAAAATGCTGTGCT
>CAJBVC010000537.1 GCA_903958915.1 uncultured beta proteobacterium | reverse complement strand
CAGGGCACGGTCTTCCCTGGCCACCAACAGGGCGGCCACTTCGCGACAGGTACGCATCAAGGGTGCCATCACATGCTCACTTTCCCAAACCAGTTCAATTCCATGCACTCCCGTAACCGAAGTCGGGCGCGGTGCAGTTGCACGTACAGATTGGTCGGAGTCAGCTGCAAATCCTTACAGATCTCTTCACTGGAGAGCTCCAGCCATTCCCGCATCAGGAACAGGCGCCCCTGAACCGGTGGCATTTTGTCGGTACAGGCTTCGAGTATTTCAAAAAACTGGCGGCTGCGGAGTTGCTGCTGCGGGTCGCCCCAATCCGCGGGAGCCTCGGTAAAGTGGCCATCCTTCTGAAAGGCAATGTAGTCCAGCGGGTCGGCATCGTCATCTTCGCAGCGGTCTGCAGAGCTGACTTCGCGGCTGTGCAAACGCAAGGCGTCAATAACTTTGTGCTTGAGAATACCCACCAGCCAGGTTTTGAGTTGGGAGCGGTTGCCAAACGACTGGGGTTTGACCAGGGCCGCCAGCACCGTTTCCGACACCGCATCTTCGGCCCAGGTTTCGTTGCGCAACTGCAGGCGGGCAAACTTCAGCAAGTAGCCCCGCAGTTCTGCAATCTGTTGCTCAAAGCTGGTCATCGTAGAAAGCCTTTGATCGTGGCTTACCAGTGTATGCGCTGGTCAGGCGCAAGCTAGGGGTAAACCCCAGACGCGGCAAATATTTTCAAACTGCTGTAAGAATGCCCTGCATTCGATGACTAACGCTCAACCCGCAGGCTCAGGCAGCATGGCGCTGGCTTCCAGGTTAAGTTTCCCGCAAACCAACTTTACCCCTTAGGAGTATTCCCATGAATCAACGTGCAATGATCGCCGCCACCGCCGCGAGCCTGATGTCTTTGGCCCTGGTAGCAACACCTGCCGTCGCACAGGAAAAAGAAAAGTGTTTCGGCATCGCCAAGGCCGGGCAAAACGACTGTGCCAACATCTTTGGCACGCACTCCTGTGCCGGCCAGTCGAAGGTGGACATGGACAAGTCCGAATGGAAGTATGTCGCTAAAGGCACGTGCAAGGACATGAAAGGCCTGACACAGGAAGAAGCGAAGAAGTTGAAGAGCTAACGGCTCGACCGACCTGCCGCGCCATGTGTTCCTCGGCCGTGCCAACTGGTGTCCATCGCGCTGTGCGATCCGGCCCGGTAGATGTTGGCATCGGCTGGCGGCAGCCCCACTACGCGGCGCTGTTGGAGCAACTGCCTGCCCTTGACTTTCTCGAAGTGCATTCAGAGAACTTCTTTGGCGCAGGCGGAGCGTCACTGGCGGTGCTGGAGCGAGGCCGCGCGCACTACCCGGTGAGTCTGCATGGCGTCGGGCTCTCGTTGGGCTCGGCGACCGGGTTGGACCCCTGGCACCTGGATCAGCTCGCGTACCTGGTGGAGCGCATCGAACCGGTCCGCGTGAGCGATCACGCCTCATTTGCCCGTGGTGTGTTTCAGGGTCAGGTGGTGCACGCGTCTGACCTGTTGCCCATTCCTTTCAGCACCGACGCGCTGGACGTGCTTTGCAACAACGTCGACCTGGTGCAAAACCGTCTTGAGCGGCGCTTTCTGGTGGAAAACCTCTCGGCCTACATCACCTGGCAGGTGCCAGCCGGCGCAGACGCGCTGGCTGAAACCGAATTTCTGGGGGCGCTGGCGCGCCGTACCGGCTGCGGGCTGCTGGTGGATGTGAACAATATTTACGTCAATGCCCTCAACGCCGCCAAGGGCGATGCGTGCACGGACCCTGAGGCGGCGTGTCGCACCTGGCTCGATGCCATTGCCCCGGAGGCCGTGGGTGAACTGCATCTGGCCGGCCACTGCCATGTGCACGATGCCCATGGCGACATCGTTATTGATGACCACGGCAGCCGGGTCTGTGATGCCGTCTGGCGACTGTACCGCTACGCCATTGCGCGCTTTGGTGCCGTGCCGACACTGATCGAGTGGGATACCGACGTTCCTGCATTGGACGTTTTGCTGGATGAAGCAGCGCACGCACGGCGGGTGTGCGACAGTGTGAAGTCGGAGCTGTCGCCATGAGTACCCTGGCAAAGCAGCAGGAAATGTTGCTCGACGCTCTGTTTGCGTGGCCCGCTCAGGATGCTATGAAAAGAGTAGCTGCTCACGCAATGGGGACGAGCGTCAGAGGCCTAAAGGCCTATCAAACCAATGGCCATATGCTGGCCGAGCGAGCCTTGCTGGCGGCCTATCCGGTAGTGGCGCAGATCATTGGACTGGAGAGCTTTGCCGATCTGGCACGCGCCCTGTGGCACGACCATCCCCCGCGGCGCGGCGATCTGGCGCAGTGGGGCGACGCCTTGCCCCTGTTTCTGCAGTCGAGTTCCCAACTGCACGATGCGCCCTACCTGACCGATGTGGCCCGCGTGGAATGGTCGCTGCATGTCGCCGCCACTGCTGTTGACGGCGTCGCGGATCCGGCCAGCCTGGCCTTGCTGACCACCGACGACCCGGCAGAACTGACGCTTGCGCTATCCGGTGGGTGCACTGCCATCCTGAGCGACTGGCCGGTCGCAAGTATCCTGTCCGCCCACCGGGAGGGCACGCCATCGTTTGCCGAAGTGGGCCAGCTACTGAACGAACAACTTGGGCAGACCGTGGTGGTCTGGCGCAACGGGTTGCGCCCCTGCGCGCGCCTGGCGCTACCCGGAGAAGT
>CAJBVC010000536.1 GCA_903958915.1 uncultured beta proteobacterium | reverse complement strand
CTTGGCATTCGCCAAGGGACCAGTCATCGCCGGGGTGGCCTTTCGTTGCACATTGGTGGCGGTCTTCAACTCAAGTTTGAGCTTTTCCGCAATCGGCTTGAGGCCGTCAGACTGTTCATAGACACCGTTGGTAAACGCCTCAGCAACCTCCGCAAATTTTCGTTGGGCCTGCTGTGTTTTGAGGTCAGATTCCATGCTGGCGCGGAGTTCCTCGAACGTCTTTTGTTTGGGCGCCTTGATGTCGGTGAGTCTGATGATGTGAAAGCCAAAGTCGGACTCGACCACGGCGCTGATTTCGCCCTTCTTCAATGCAAACGCAGCGTCCTCAAAGGGTTTTACCATTGCACCGCGACCAAAGAAGTCCAGATCTCCGCCATTGGGTGCAGACCCCGGGTCCTGGGAGTTCTTGCGTGCAACCTCAGCAAACGAGTCAGGCGCCTTGCGCAAATCAGCAAGCAAAACTTCTGCGCGCTCTCTGGCCTTCGTGCGGTCCGCCTCAGTGGCTGTTTTGGGGGCAGTGATTAGAACGTGGCTTGCGCGTCGCTCTTCTTTGCCACTCAGACTCGCCACATTTTGCTCGTAATAGGACTTCAATTCCTGTTCATTCAAACTAATCGTCTTCTTGATCGATTCCAGGTCAAGCAGCAGATACTCGATGTCCGCCGACTCCGGTGCCTTGAAAAGCGCAGTGTTGGCGCTATAAAAGCCTTCCAGATCGGCATCAGTCGGATTAATCTTGCTGGCGTAATCTGCAGGATTAAATCGCGCGACTTGGACCTCACGTCGCTCAAAAAACGCATTCAAGGCCGTTTCAGCCAACACCTTTGGTGAAAAAGATGTCGCCAGCACGCCGTTCTCTACTTGTTGGAGTGACAGATCACGTCGGACCCTCGCCTCAAAGCCCTCCGGCGACAGTCCCTGGTTGGCGGCTAGTTGGCGGTAACGTTCGATATCCATCGTGCCATCTGGCTTGCGCAAGGAGGCAATAGTCTGGTCGCGCTGCAATTCGCGCGCCAAACGGGCGTCCGATGTAGCCACTCTGGAATCCTGCACCGCTTCACTCAAGACTTTTTCGCGAACCAATCGCTCAAGTGATGCATAGCGGGCTGATGCCGAATCCAGCATTTTTGCATCGAGATTCGGCATGGACTGACGCAACCGGTCCACCTCATTCTTGTGTGCAAAGTCCCATTCGCCCTGGGTGATGCTGGTGCTACCCACTTTCGCCACTGTATCTCCGCTCGCATTGACTTGTCGAAAGCCATCGACACCAACCAGTACGAAAGCCGGGATGATGAGCAAGAACATCAGGAACATCATCCACTTGGTGTGCTTGCGAACAAAATCAAACATGCGCTAACTCTCCATGAAAAACAAAAAAGGCGAACACACATGTTCGCCTTCGCTTGGGTGGTGGGTGATGACGGGCTCGAACCGCCGACCTACGCCTTGTAAGGGCGCCGCTCTACCAACTGAGCTAATCACCCCACCGCTAACCTGATTATCAGTTCAAAGCATCTTTCAATGCTTTGCCCGGACGGAACTTTGGAACTTTTGCAGCCTTGATTTTAATCGCAGCGCCAGTACGTGGATTACGACCGGTGCGCGCGGCACGTTTACCCACCGCAAAGGTGCCGAATCCTACCAGCGAAACCGACCCGCCCTTCTTTAGTGTGGTTTTAACAGCGCCAATGGTTGACTCCAGAGCTCGCGTCGCCGCAGCCTTGGAGATATCAGCGTGCTTGGCAATGTGCTCGATCAGTTCTGTTTTATTCATATTAGCCCCTTGCTCTGGATTCGGTTTTTGTCGGAATGTCTCGTTGGCTTTTCAACACTTCGTGCGGGGTTACTGCAACGTTGATGTTAGCAACCCGCACTCAAGCGAGAAAGAATTCTATTCGCTTTTTTTCACTGGACTCTTGCCCGAATTTCAGGTACCGCCTTTTGCAGGTAATACACCATCGACCAGACGGTCAGAACTGCAGCAATCCAGATCAGCCAAGCCCCCCAAAGATGCGTGTCGATCAAGCCAAGCAGCTTGCCATCGAACAACAGAAACGGGATGGCAACCATTTGCGCCACAGTCTTGAGTTTGCCAATCATGTGGACCGCAACACTCTTGGACGCTCCGATTTGCGCCATCCATTCGCGTAGCGCTGAGATGGCGATCTCACGCCCGATGATGATCAGTGCCACAAATACATCGGTGCGCTGCAAATGAACCAGTATCAAGACGCACGCACATACAAGGAATTTATCTGCCACGGGGTCCAGAAACGCGCCAAAAGACGAGGTTTGATTCAGCTTGCGCGCCAGGTATCCATCCAGCCAATCCGTAAGAGCAAACACCACGAACATGACAGTAGCAATGAGATTCTTGTCGCCCTGACTCGCCCAAGACGTGGGCAAATAGAACACCCCCACAATCAGCGGAATCGCGAAAATTCGCGTCCACGTCATGATGGTGGGTATCGTCGTAAACATGTCCAATTGTGGCACGCCTAGTGCAATGCCCTGTAGATTTCTTCGGCCAACTCGCGCGATATTCCATCCACAGTGGCGATATCTTCAGCACTGGCCAGGCCAACCCCGCGCACCCCGCCGAAACGCTGCAAGAGCTTGGCACGGCGCTTGGGGCCGACCCCGGGAATCTCTTCCAGCTTGCCTCCGCCAAGTCGCACTTTGGCGCGCTGCGCGCGCATACCCGTGATGGCAAAGCGATGCGCTTCGTCACGAATCTGCGCCACCAGCATGAGAGCCGCCGAATCAGCACCCAGATACACCTTGTCACGTCCGTCGGCGAACACCAGTTCCTCCAGCCCGACTTTGCGACCTTCGCCTTTCTCCACACCCACAATCAAGGACAGGTCAAGCTCAAGACCTACAAAAACCTCGCGCGCCATCGCTACCTGCCCCTTGCCGCCATCGACCAGCACCAGGTCAGGCATGTGTCCGGTGCCGGCGGGCACTTCCCCCGAGCGCCTGCACTCACGCAGCACCTCTGCTAACTTCGCGTAGCGCCGTGCCAGCACCTGACGCATGGCGGCGTAGTCGTCACCGGGAGTGATGCCCTCGATGTTGTAGCGGCGGTACTGCGCGTTCTGCATCGCATGGTGCTCGAACACCACGCACGAGGCCTGGGTTGCCTCGCCGGCAGTGTGGGAAATGTCGAAGCATTCGATTCGCAAGTCATCCAGGCTTTCCAGAGGCAAATCAAGTGCTTCGGCCAGCGCGCGCGTTCGGGCCTGTTGCGAGCCTTCTTCCGCCAATAGGCGCGCCAGCTGCAGGCCGGCGTTGGTAAGAGCCATGTCCAGCCAGGCGCGCCGCTGCTCGCGCGGTTGGTGCACAGCATTGACCTTCACGCCGGTCTGCTCGGACAGGGCATTTAGCAAGGTTTTGCTGACCCGCTCACTCAGGACCAACGTGCCCGGCATGGGCACATTCAGGTAATGCTGCGCCAGAAAGGCTTCCAGAGTTTGCACTTCCACCGCGGTGTCCAATGGAACCCCCGAAGAATCGTCTTCCGCAAAGCCAATCGCGGCGTCCACATGCACGGGAAAATACGGACGGTCGCCCAGGTGGCGTCCGCCCCGCACCATCGCCAGGTTGACGCAGGCTCTGCCACCCTGCACCTTCACTGCCAGAATATCGACGTCGCGATCTTCCACGTTGTCCATGGACTGCTGGTGCAAGACATTGGAGAGTGCGGCCACCTGGTTGCGCAACTCGGCCGCCTGCTCAAACTCGAGCTTGTCGGCATGCGCCATCATGCGCCGCTCCAGTGTGCGCATGACATCCTGCGCGTCACCCCGTAAGAACTTTTCTGCATTGGCGACATCGCTGGCGTAATCCTGCACCGAGATATGTCCCACACACGGCGCAGAACACCGCTTGATCTGGTACAGCAGGCATGGACGGGTGCGATTGCTAAACACCGGGTCTTCGCAGGTGCGCAGTCGAAAAACTTTCTGCATCAGCAGAATTGCTTCCTTGACCGCCCAGGCACTCGGGTAAGGCCCGAAGTAGTGATGCCTCTTTTCCACCGCGCCCCGGTAGTAGGAAACCCGTGTGAAGTGCGATGGCCCCGGCAACTCCAACTTTGCACTAACCGTACTCACACCAGTCATCTTGAGGTAGGGATAGCTTTTGTCGTCGCGAAACAGAATGTTGTACTTGGGATTGAGGGTCTTGATCAGGTTGTTCTCGAGCAGCAACGCTTCGGCTTCCGAGCGCACCACGGTGGTCTCCAGCCGCACGATCTTGCTCACCATGTGGCCGATGCGCGTACCGCCGTGATTCTTCTGGAAATAGCTCGAAACGCGCTTTTTCAGGCTAATCGCCTTGCCCACGTACAGCAATTGGCCCTCGGCGTCAAAGTAGCGGTAGACACCGGGCAAAGGCGGCAACGCTGCAACTTCGCGCAGCAACTCGTCGGAATGGACATCACTCATGGGGACTGATTGTGCCGCTAGCGCGCAGTGGACAATCGCACCATGCTATGGGATATTTTTTGTCGTGTCATCGACAATTTTGGTGACATCGGTGTGTGTTGGCGCTTAAGCGCCGATTTGGCGGCGCGCGGGCACCAGGTTCGACTGTGGGTCGATGACGCCTCGGCTTTGCGCTGGATGGCGCCCAATGCCAACCTCAAAGGCATGAATGGCATCGAGGTGCTGGGCTGGGAGCAAAGCAAGGACGCGCAACAGCTCGAACATCGGCGTCGCGCCGACGTTTGGATCGAGAGTTTTGGTTGTGAAATTGCTCCTGAATTCATAGCTTACTACGCAACTCCCATGGGCGCCGCAGGTCAATTTGACTCCGGAAAACCAGTCTGGATCAATCTGGAATACCTCAGCGCCCAGGCCTATGCCGTGCAGTGCCACGGACTGCCCTCCCCGGTCATGCACGGCCCGGCCAACGGCTATGCCAAACACTTCTTTTACCCAGGGTTTACCGAGGGTACCGGTGGGCTGCTACGCGAAACGGACCTGAAAGACCGCCAATCCCGGTTCGATGCCGCGGGATGGCTGAAACAACAAGACATTGAGCGGCGCCCATCCGAAAGCCTGATTTCGCTTTTTTGCTATGAGCCGCCCGCCCTTCCAATGCTGCTGCAGCAACTCGCCGATGGAGTGAAACCGACGCGGTTGCTGGTGACCGCCGGGCGCGCGACTGGCGCGGTGCGGCGGGCAATTTCGCACAATAACGGCCTGAAACCCTTATGGAATGAGCGTGGCACGCTATCAATTTCATATCTCACTGCCCTCGCGCAAACGGATTACGACCACCTGCTTTGGTCCTGTGACCTCAATTTCGTGCGCGGTGAAGACTCGATGGTTCGGGCCTTGTGGGCCGGCAGACCCTTCATTTGGCAGATTTACCCGCAGGATGATGGGGCGCACGAAGATAAGTTGACTGCCTTCCTGGACATGTTGACGGCCGGTCCAGCGCTGCGCCAGGCCCACCATTGGTGGAACGCACCAGACACCTCCGGCCCAGGGGCATTGCCGCCCTTGGACACCTGGGGCGAATGGCAGGAATCGGTACAGACACGCCGCCAACGCCTGCTGCAAATCGATGACTTAACCACCCAACTGGTCGGATTTGTCGAGAAAAAAGGTAAAATCTGAGGCTTTGCTGAACTGGCTGCCAACCAAGCGCCTTGTATAGCCTTCGCCGCAGACAGCGGCCTACTCTCGCAATTTGCGGCACCTGTCCCTGACTCTTATGAAAATCGCTCAAGAAATTCGCGCCGGCAACGTCATCATGCACGGCAAAGACCCGATGGTCGTCCTGAAAACAGAATACAGCCGCGGCGGTCGCAACTCTGCCACCGTGCGCATGAAGCTCAAAAGCCTGATCGCCAACTTCGGCACCGAAGTCGTGTTCAAGGCAGACGACAAGATGGACCAGGTCATTCTGGACAAGAAAGATTGCACCTATTCGTACTTTGCCGACCCGATGTATGTCTGCATGGACAGCGAGTACAACCAGTACGAAGTCGAAGCCGAGAACATGGGTGACACCCTGAACTACCTCGAAGACGGCATGGCGCTGGAAGTGGTTTTCTACGACGGCAAGGCGATCTCGGTGGAGTTGCCCACTAGCGTGGTGCGTGAGATCACCTGGACAGAGCCCGCTGTCAAGGGCGACACCTCTGGCAAGGTGCTAAAGCCCGCCAAGATTGCCACCGGCTTCGAGGTGGGTGTTCCGATCTTTGTGGCACAGGGTGACAAGGTCGAGATTGACACACGCACCGGCGAGTACCGCAAGCGCGTCTAAGCCGCGATGACCCGATCGGCATAGGGGGCAGCCATTATCGGCTGCGCCCCTGCCACACCACCCGGCATGCGGGTCCGCACCGGGCGGTTCGAGAGCTTGAGGTCATGACAGACGAGGGACTCCCATACGGTCGAAGTACGCGATGGTCAGCACG
>CAJBVC010000535.1 GCA_903958915.1 uncultured beta proteobacterium | reverse complement strand
GGTCGACCTTCGTCCTACCAGGTGCAGGTGCCTGTGGCTGGCGGCACGCTGGAGAATGGGGTTGCCCAATGGTCGCTGCAAGACACGGGTCTCTTTCTCCAGGATACCTGGACCGTTAGCAAGAAACTGTCATTTACCGCCGGCGTACGTTTGGACCGTCTCTCCACCAGCGATCGGCCCGCGTCAAACGCCGCCGCCGCTGCGCCGACCGTAGTGGGCAAGGTGACCGGGACGACCGTTACACGTAACACCGGTGGTTTTGGGCTGGACAACAGCAATACGGTGGACGGGCAAGAGCTGGTGCAGCCGCGCGTGGGTTTCAACTACGCCTTTGATGGCCTGGAGAGCAAGAAGTCGCAACTGCGCGGTGGCTTTGGTTTGTTCCAGGGCGCGGCAGCCAACGTGTGGCTGTCCAACCCCTATTCCAACACCGGCCTTGCTACCCGCTTTGTCGGCTGCGGAACCAATGGCTGGGCGGCTTGCCCGGCTACGGGTGGCATCTTCAGCCCAGACCCCGCGAACCAGTCCACCAACTTCAGCGGCGCAACACCGGCGGCCAACGTGGACTTTATCGGCACCGGCATGGGTCAGCCCTCGGTTTGGAAGGCCAACCTGGGGGTAGATACCGAACTGCCGTGGGGTGGGCTGGTGGTGGGCGCCGAGTGGCTGGGTACCAAGGTGAAAAATGGCATCTATTACCGCCACCTCAACCTGGGCGATGCAACACGCACCGGCCCGGACGGTCGTCAGATGTTCTTTATGCCGCAGAGCTATGACCCGGCGTGTTGGAGTGCTACGGGTTCACTGTCCACCTCCGGTGCCTGCGCAGGTGGTCGCGCTCGCGCGTTGAGCAATGCCTCGTTTAACAACGTGCTGCTGGCGACCAATACCGGCGACGGTGGGGGCAACGCGGTGACCTTGTCACTGTCGGGTCCGCGCATCATGGGTGCCGAATGGAATGTGGCCTACACCCGCACGGATGCGACAGAAGTGAGCCCGCTCACCTCCTCGGTGTCGAACTCCAATTTCAACGCACGGTCAATCTTCAACCCCAACGAAGAAACGTCCGGAAACTCTGCCTACCTCATCAAGGATCGGGTCAACGCTGCTGTCAACTGGTCCAAGGCCTTGATGGGTACCTACAAGACCACGTTCGGTCTGTTCTACGAAGGTCGTACTGGCAAGCCATACAGCTGGACCTACGCCAACGATATGAATGGCGATGCCGTATCGGGCAACGACCTGATGTACATCCCCAAGGGTCCGCAGTCGGGCGAAGTGGTGTTCGCCGGTGACACTGCCACCAGCCGTGTCAACGAAGACCGCTTCTGGGCGATTGTTAATGGTGACGCAGCACTCAGCGCAGCCAAGGGCGGTGTAGTGTCCCGCAACAGCAGCTTTTCCCCCTTCGTGCACAACTTTGATGTGCGCGTGAGTCAGGAAGTACCTGGTTTTGCCCCCAAGCACAAAGGTGTTATCTCGTTTGACATCCTCAACGTGGGCAACCTGATTAACCGTGAATGGGGCCGTATCGACGAAATTGGCTTCAGCTCGGGTGGCGGTCAGCGTCGCACGTTTGTGAACTACGGCGGTATCAATGCTGCCGGTCAATACGTGTACAACGTGCGTTCTGCGCCTGATGACTACACTTTGCGCCAGGCCAAGGGTGAGTCGCAGTGGGCACTGCAGGTGACCGCGCGCTACGAGTTCTAAACCGACCACGGGCGCTGGTCGCCCGACCACAAAATAGGGCTCCCATCATCTGGTGATGGGAGCCCTTTTTAACTCTGCAACACAAACAATCTGGTGGTGGAAAAGGGTCCTGGGTTCAAATCCATTCTCCAATGTGGTCGGGCGAGTTTGGGCTGTTTGTCCATCCATTTGGGGCTAGTTCTTTTCGCATGATGAGACCCCAATTTCCCTTGGGTGGAAACCAATTCAGTTACTGGCGCGTCGGTTAGAACAAGCTTTTGCGTGTTGACAACTGTGCGGAATTTCATGGGTAGTAAAATATGACTACCTTACATACTGGAGCAAGAAATGCACCGCCCGAGCGTCGCTAGTAAACCAACCAGTCTGAAGTTGCCCGCAGCGATCAAAACGCAGCTTGAGGAAGATGCTCAGAAGGCGGGCCTAAGCCTGCATGCATACATGGTGCAGACCTTGGCCGATTCGGTTCGTCGCACACGGCTGCGTGAAGCATTTACGCGAGAGTCTTTGAACGCGCTGAGCGACATGAAGGCCAGCGGGTCGGGCTACGAACTTGGCAATGTCCGTGCCTATTTTTCAGAGCTGAGCAGTTACCGCAAAGGGCTGCAAGATAAACCGCGAGACCTTGCACCTACACGAATGGACTGATTGTTGTGTCTGGTGTTTTCCTGAGTCAGGCAGCATTTGACGACCTACTTCGGCTGGAGGAATTTCTTGTCGAGTCAGATGATCCGATGGCTGGTGAGTTGATGGATTTTGTTCTAGACGCTTTGCAGGTTTTGACGCATCAACCTGGAATCGGGCGGCCGGTTGAAGGAGGGCTGCGAGAACTCATTATTTCGCGCAGGCGCAGCGGTTATCTGGCGCGCTACGAATTCAACGATGCTCGTGATCTGGTACTGGTGGCACGCATTCGCCATCAACTGGAATCCGGGTACGCGGAAGGTGAGCTTTGACAAAAAGAGTAGCCGGTGCAACAAACCGTGTCATTACGGGCGGTGGATGGTGCAGTGTCTGTTGCACCACGCAGCATCGTTGCGCTGCTGATTCCAGCACTTCACGCAATTTGGGTGGGGTTCCATCCTTGACTTGCAGATCAATGTCACAGGACATAGACTGAAACCCGACCGGCACCTCCGTGTCCATACCCAGGGCGCCACGCACATCCACTTGCGCGGTCACACGTACCTCCAGTGCGAGGATTTCAACGCCCAGGCGATTGGCCACCATGCGGACCGCCGAGTCCTGACAGGCCGCCAGCGCGGCGCAGAGCATGTCACCCGGTGTCGGTGCGTCATGCAATCCGCCTACCGCGCGGTGCACCCCTACGGGTACCACGACCCCACATCCGTCCATCGGCTCCACTCTGGAGTGAAAGGGATCAGCCGGATCAACACCACACGTGCGTGCATGATCGGTGACCATGGCCAGCGCAGGTGTGGCGCGATAGAGGCTGCGAAGTGGGGCCTGGGCGTCCTGAACGAGTGTTTTCATGGTCTCAGCTTCGTGTGATCACAATTTCCAGGTACTCGCTGGGCACAACCAGCGAATGGTCTCCCGCGCGATTCATACGGTTCAGCAGTTCCGCCAGATCCTTCTCCAAAGCGGCAGCGCCGTCTGCCGGTAGTGCTGCGAACGCCTTGTGGACCGGTCCGTACCAGGTGCGAAACACTTCAATGAAATGGGCTGCAGAGCGGTACCGAAAATTGAACACCATCGGCGTTGCCCGAATCGATGAGGCAGACGGTCCGAACCAAGTCTCCAGGTTCGACACAACGCCCCAGCGCGAGGGAGGCTGCACGCCTGCTGGCGGTGGCAAGTGTCGCCCCAATGTCTTGAACACCTGGCCGATAAAGCCATCCGGGGTCCAGTTCGCCAAACCGATGCGCCCGCCGGGGCGGCACACTCGCAACAGTTCGGAAGCGGCCTTGGCCTGGTCGGGTGTGAACATCACGCCAAAGGTGGAGAGCACCACGTCAAAGCTTGCATTGGGGAAAGGAAGGTTTTCGGCATCTGCGACCTGGAATTGCACATCCAGATGGTCGGCCCGGGCGCGTTCGGCACCCCTCTCCAACAATGCCCCCACGTAATCGGTGGAAGTCACCTTGCAGCCGCGTCGCGCGGCGGCCAGGCTGGCATTGCCGTTGCCGGCAGCGACATCGAGCACCCGCTCGTCGCAGCACACGTCGCAGGCCTCAATCAGCGATTCTCCGACGATCTGTAATGTGGTGCCGATCACCGCATAGTCACCGCTGGCCCAGGCGGACTGTTGCTTGCTTTTGATTGCATTGAAGTCAATGGAATTTTCCATGGTGATGTACCTCGAGTTGTGAGGTACGCAGTGTCTTTCGGTGCGGACCGATCCGTCCTGCTCAAAAGTCGCTTTGATTTGCCTTCCCGTCCGGATGTTGTGTTCACGTGGTCGAGCAGTTGCCTTGACGTCCGGATTTACTGCCCATCCATCCTGCGGACCATCCAGATGGGATAAGGTCATTACTTGGAGCGGCCTGAAGCCTCAAAATGACAGTCTGCGAAATCAACAGGAGTTAAATATGTCACTTCATGACGTCCAAGCCGGTGTCAAGCGGGTTGTGGCTACATTTCAAAGACGTCCAGAAGTCGCCATCCACGCCGATTCGCCGGCAGTCTCCCGGTGGGAATCTGGAACCAGGGTCGTGACCCACTGTGGCCAGGACCTGTCGGTCGCCACGGATATGCCCAAGGAGCTTGGCGGCACCGGTGACCAGGTCACCCCTGGCTGGCTATTGCGTGCGGGTTTTGCCTCATGTGCGGCGACCTCCATCACACTCGCCGCCGCAAGCGAAGGCATCAAGCTGACAGCCCTTGAGGTGCATGCCGGCAGCCGCTCCGATGCAAGAGGACTCCTTGGGATGTCAGAACCCAATGGCGAGCCGGTTTACGCTGGAATGTTCGACGTGGAGTTGCGAGTCACCATTGCTGCAGATGGATCAAATCCCTTGGCCTTGGAAGGCCTGGTGACGAGGTGCCTGAGCCACTCACCAGTGCCGACTACCCTGACAACAGCCACCCCATATGCCCTGCATGTCACTGTGACGTCCGAGTGATGGACGCCCTGTCAGAAACCCTGCGGGTGGTGCGCCTGATCGGGGCCATCTTCATCAACGGACGGTTCACGGCACCCTGGTGTTACCAGTCGCCGCACGCGGACTATGCAGCTCCTTTTTTGGAGCCTGGCGCGGAGCGCGTGGTGATCTTTCATATGATTACCGAAGGGGAATGTTATGTCGAGATGGTGGGGCAAGCACCTATGCATCTCGTAGCGGGTGACGCGGTGATTTTTCCGCAGGGTGATGCGCATCGCATGGCCTCGGCACCGGGCGTTCCTGCCGCCACGGGCGCCAAACTGGACGTATTGCTCTCACGTCGACCGCGTCAGTTGGACTATGGCGGCGGCGGCGCAGTCACCCGCTTGGTCTGTGGGTACCTGGCTTGTGATGCCCGCCTGGCTCGCATGCTGCTGGCCGGTCTTCCCGCTGTAGTCAAAGTGAATGTGCGCGGCTCCAATGCCGGTGCTTGGCTTGAGGCATCCTTGCGCTACGCACTCAGCGAAGCCAGATCCCCCCGCCCGGGAGGGATGGGCGTACTGGCCAAACTATCCGAAGTGCTATTCATTGAGGTGCTGCGCATCTACATGAACGAACAGCCGCAAGGAACCACAGGCTGGCTGGCGGGAGTTGGGGATCGTATTGTGGGCGCGGCCCTGGGCGCGCTGCACAAAAATCCAGCGCGGGGCTGGACGCTGGAAGATCTAGCGAAAGAAGCTGGTGCATCACGCTCCGTGCTGGCAGAGAAATTCCAGCAAATCGTCGGCATAGCACCGATGCAGTATCTGACGCAATGGCGCATGCTCCTGGCGGCCAACCTGCTGTCGGGCAGCAATGCACCGTTGATTCAGATCGCAGAGGAAGTGGGGTATCAAACCGATACCGCTTTCAGCCGCGCCTTCAACCGGGAGTACGGTGTCCCACCTGCCAAGTGGCGGCGCACGCAAATGAAAAACCTCAACTCGGCAAAAGTGTAGGCATTGTTGCCGACTCGCAGCGGAGAATTCTTCGCGCTGAACCTCCCACCCACAAGTGACCGCTTCTGGGCGGTTCTTGTCCATCACTGTGGAAATTCGGGTGACCGCTCCAAGCCAAATTGCCGACAGTCATTTAGGCGGCCCCTACACCTGCAAAGTGCCCAAAGCGGACAATTTTTGAACTTCTTCGCTGTCTGCAATCAGCCCCTAAGAGTCATCCGCTGCCGGATAGCCAATGGCTCCTTGTTTGCTCACCGACTCCTTGGGGCATCGTGAACGTGGATCCTGCCCATCACCGAGCCACTGCTGAGCCGGTCAAGAACTAATTGCCGGGCTTGGCGGGCGTTGCTTCAAACTTGAACACTGGCGCGCTGGGCACCGCTTGCTTGAGGCTATACTAAATTTGCTTAGCGCAAAGTCGGTGCGCCAAAGTGGCGTGGCAGCCAACAAGCATTGCCAATCAAAATCAGGATTCATTATGGAACGAAGAGAACTCATCGGCGCCTTGAGCGCTATCGCCATGACTGGCTTGGCCGCAGGTGCTTTGGCTGCCGACGATCATGCACACCATCACAGCAACGCCAAGTTCGCGGCGCTGATCGAAGCGGCTGGCGACTGCGTGGCGAAAGGCGACGCCTGTTTGGCGCACTGCCTGGTGTTGCTGGGCATGGGCGATAAGTCGCTGGCGGATTGCGCCAAGTCTGTCAACCAATTGTTGCCATTGTGCGGCGCTTTACAAAGACTTTCGGCGCAAGGTTCGCAGTATGTGGTGGCGTTGGCCAAGGTGGCACTTGAGAGTTGCACCGAGTGCGAGAAAGTCTGCCGCAAGCATGCCGATAAGCACGCCGAGTGCAAGGCCTGCATGGAAGCCTGCTCAGATTGCATTAAGCAGTGCAAGGCTGTCATCGCGTAACTGAATCCTTGGCATTTTCGTTTTTCGCCAATGCCCGCAATGGGTCGTTGATTGGCCCGACGGCTGAAGGCTGCGACAGGCAGTTCCCGCTGCCCAAAGGCCGCAGATTCAGCATATGTACGGGCAGCAATGGGTAGTGCACAAGCTTTTCCACAACTTATACGTGGGGCCAGATGAAAGATTACAGGACTTGTTGGGGCGGCGTTTTCCAGACGAACCGCGCAGGATTGCTATTGAAGCAAGGCATTTACAATCCGCGCCTGAATTCAAATTCGTTCACATGTGGTGCACGTAGTTTGTGTTTTGAGAATTGCCTTGCAAGTTCGGCTTCGGTATTTCAAGGTTAACCTAGGGGTCGGAAAAGTGACCTGGCTAGATTTCCATTTGTTTTTTAGGAAACTGTTTCAAGAGCTTCACCATGCAAACCCTGCGCAACGCTAACCTAATCGCCCGCTTCGTGCTGGTCTGGTTTGCCTTGTCGATCGGGGTTGCCATCGCCTCACCCATCGTCAAGCCGCAATCCATGGAGGTGATCTGCTCGGCTTCGGGCGTGATGAAGTTGCTGATCAAGAGTGACGAGGGCAGTGAAGTCGTTTCACTGCATACGTTGGACTGCTCCCTGTGCACCACCGGTTACGCACCGCCGCCGATGCTGCGCTGGAGCGCCGAGCCGGTGCAACCGCTGGCCCATGTGCTGCAAAGCATCCCGGCAGCCCACATTGCCTCTCGTACTGCCGTACCGCCCCCAGGGCGCGGCCCGCCTGACCTCTCCTGATCTCCTGGACTGTTAACTACACAGCCGCCCTGCGCCGCTGTGTGCCTAGCGTTGCCACGTCATTGCACGATCGCAATGACTGGCGCACCCCCATCACGCCTGTCAGGCAAAAACGAAAAAGGTATCCCTGTGTTCTCTCCAAAACTCCGCATCCTGCCCTGGTCCATCGCCCTGGCTTTTCCTGTCGCCACCTTGCTCGGTGGTCCAGTGATCGCCGCTGACCAGCCAACACTTACCCTGCCCGCCGTCCATGTCAGCGAAGCCAGGGTCGATCCAACTCAAGGCACCACCCTGGACAAAGCAAGTCTCGCTGGCAAATCGGCAGCCACCAGTGATACGGCGCGCCTTCTGGCTGATGTGCCGGGCGTTAGTTTCTATGGCGCAGGTGGCGTATCGAGCCTGCCGACACTGCACGGGTTGGCCGACGATCGACTGCGCATCAAGGTCGATGGCATGGACCTGATTTCAGCGTGTGCCAACCACATGAATCCGCCGCTTTCCTACATTGACCCAAGCAACGTCGCCAGTATTCAGGTGTTCACCGGAATCACGCCGGTGAGTATGGGGGGTGACAGCATTGGCGGTGCCATCGTCGTCAATTCGGCAGCACCGGAATTTGCCAGGAGCGGACAAGGTGCTTTGATCAAGGGGCAGGTTGGTGCATTCTTTCGCAGCAATGGCAATGCCAAGGGCGCCAATGTGGCGCTGACGGTGGCCAATGAAAACCTGAGCATGAATTACCAACGCTCCAGCGCACAGTCAGAAAACTACGAAGCCGCAGCGGATTTCAAATCATCCCTGGTACCTACCGCAACGGTCAAAGTGCCAGGCCCCAGAGAAGTCGGTTCTTCGCTCTACAAGTCGGAAAACCAGTCGCTTGGCGTGGCCGTGCGCCATCAGAACCACCTGCTAGAACTTAAACTGGGTCGTCAGGACATTCCGTACCAGGGCTTCCCGAATCAGCGTATGGACATGACCCGCAACCAGAGTGATCAGGCTCGTCTGCGCTATACCGGTCAATACCAGTGGGGTGCTCTGGAAGCCAGCATGTACCAGGAAGATACCCGACACACCATGAATTTTCTCGAAAACAAGCTGGCAAACTCCACCTCCATGGGCATGCCAATGGACACCGACGCCAGGAACACCGGCGCCAGCGTCAAGGCCGATCTTGTCTTGTCTGAGCGCGACACACTCAAGTTTGGCGGCGAGCTACAACACTACCGTTTGAATGATTGGTGGGACCCCATCAGTGCCACCGCCGGCATGATGGCGCCCAACAAATTCTGGAACATTGCAAACGGGCAACGCGACCGTGCTGATGTGTTCGGCGAATGGCTGGCGCGATGGAACACCCGCTGGTCATCGCAGGTCGGTGTGCGCAGCAGCACCGTGACGATGGATACAGGCAAAGTACAGGGCTACAACACGATGAGCAGCATGATGGGCTATGGTGACCCCGCCAACCCGAGCAGCATCCCTGGCGCGTTCAATGCGCTGGACCACAAAAAGACCGACAGCAACCTTGATCTCTCGGCACTGGCGCGCTTTACGCCGGACAACGCAAGCACCTTTGAAGCCGGCTATTCACGCAAGACCCGTTCACCCAACCTGTACGAGCGCTTTGCCTGGTCAACCAACAACAACATGGTCATGAACATGATCAACTGGACCGGTGACGCCAACGGTTATGTGGGTAATCTCAATTTGAAACCGGAGCTGGCCCATACACTGAGCGCGAGCGCTTCCTGGCAGG
>CAJBVC010000534.1 GCA_903958915.1 uncultured beta proteobacterium | reverse complement strand
GCGATGACGGTCAGCAGGAACAGCGTGTCGCGGGCGTCACGCGGCAGATTCTTGAGGGTCGCCAGCATGGTCATGGGGTCAGGCCAGTGCCAGGGCTTGCAGGCAGTTGCGCTGATGCACTTCGCCGCTGCCGGGTCGAACCTCGACGCCCACCAGACGCAGACCGTACTGTAGCCCCAGCTTTTCCGCCAACAGCACCCAGGCGCACAGGCGTGACAACTGTTGCTCCAGACGCGATGCGTCCCCGGTCGCACCGGGCGCAGCGCCCAAGCCGGTGTGGGCCAGATCAAGCCACAGTTCCAAATGCTGCAACTGCTGGGTGTCACGGCTGACGAGTTCGTTGGACTTGGCGGCCTTCTTCCAAACCACTGTCTTGAGCGGGTCCCCCCTTCGGTAGGCCCGCACACCGTCGTACTCACCGGTGCTATGGTGCAGCGGGCTGGTTGCACCCTCGGCCCGCGGCTCGCCGTGGGGCAGTGGTGGTGGATGCGGCTCCGGTGTCGGGTAGATCAGCACCTGCGCGGCTGGCCGCCACACCGTCCAGACCCGAAACGTGCCCAAGGGAAAACGGGTTTCTGCAGTCAGTGTGGGCAGGGGATTGAGACCACGCTTGTCGGCATGAAAAGCAATCTGCACCCTGCAGCTGCCCTGCGCGGGTACGTCCGACCAGCTCCAGTGACCGGAGCCGAACACTGCAAGGCCAATACCGTGCCGAATGGTGCGCCGGGTGCTCACGAGGTTGATGCCAATCTGGACGCTGGCGCCCGCGAATTGTGCGTCAGGCGCTATCAAACTCATAGTAAGTCCGCGCAGGGTGCCGTGACAGACATGCATGCCGACAACCGCGCTTCCGGTCAGGAGGAAGGTCAGCAGGTAGCCCAGATTGAGCTGGTAGTTGATGGACGCCACCAGTAGCACCAGCAGCGTGACTCCCAACATGAAACCGGGTCCAGTGGGCAGGATGTACACATTGCGCTGCGTCAGCGTGATGCTGTCCTTGCGCGCCAGTCGAGACTGGAACCATTCCTGAAACCGCCTACGAAATTGCGGGGTTTTCACGGAAGCGGGATGGCCTGAAGCATGGCGCGCACTTGTTCTACCGCGCCGCGGCCGGAGTCGCCGACGGGGATGAGCCGGTGTGCAATGGTTTGCGGCAGTACCGCTTGGACATCGTCCGGGGCGACGTAATTGCGGCCACTGAGCAGCGCCTGCGCCTTGGCGGCGCGCACCACCGCAATGCCGGCGCGCGGACTGAGTCCCTGCAAAAACCACTTGGAAGAACGGGTGGCAGCAATCAGGTCCTGCACATAGTCCAGCAGCGGGTCGGCAGCATGTACCGCCAGTACGAGCGCCTGCAGTTCCCGCAATTCGTCGTATGACAGCAGGCTGGGCAGCTTTTCCACCACATCACGCCGGTCTTGCCCGGTCAGCAAGGCACGTTCGGCCACACGATCCGGGTAGCCCAGGGAAATGCGCATCAGGAAGCGGTCGAGCTGCGACTCGGGCAAGGCATAGGTACCGACCTGGTCCAGCGGATTTTGCGTGGCGATGACAAAAAATGGCTGGGGCAGGGGCCGAGTTTCACCTTCGATGGTGACCTGCTTTTCCTCCATGGCCTCGAGCAAAGCGCTCTGCGTCTTGGGGCTGGCGCGGTTGATTTCGTCGGCCAGCAGCACCTGGGCGAAGATGGGGCCGGGGTGAAAAACAAACGCCTCCTTGCCACGCTCGTAAATCGACACCCCCGACAAATCGCTGGGCATGAGGTCGGAGGTGAATTGAACCCGGGAAAACTGCAAGCCGAAAGTGCGCGCCAGGGCGTGCGCCAGGGTTGTCTTGCCAACGCCGGGAACGTCGTCAATCAGCAAGTGCCCGCCGGCCAGCAAGCAGGCAACGCAATCCTGAATTTGTAAGGCTTTGCCCACGATCACCGTGTTAAGCTGGTCAAGTAATAATCTAAGCTTTTGTTGTGCATCCATGGCGCAACGTTACCCGAAAATTTTGAATCATGAGCGTCGTACCCCATAAGACTGGTTTTTATACCCACGCCGACTGTCGCAAACATGAAATGGGCGCCGGGCATCCCGAATGTCCGGAACGGATCGACGCCATCGAGGATCGGCTGTTGATCAGCGGGGTGGGTGATGCGTTGGATCGGCGGCTGGCCCACGTTGCCAACATTCGGGATTTGCAACTGGCGCACGACCGCCTGCATATTGCTTCGATCCGGGGTCTGACCGACTGTCTGCGTGATGATGTGGAAGCAGGGGGGCCAACGCACGCGCAGCTGGATTCCGATACATCGATCAACGTCCACACCTACAGTGCGGCGCTGCGCTCGGCCGGTGCCGCCATTGCGGCCACCGATGCGGTGATTCGGGGTGAACTGGAGAATGCCTTTTGCGCAACCCGGCCTCCTGGCCACCACGCGTGTCGTGGCAAGGCAATGGGTTTCTGTTTCTTCAATAACGTTGCGATTGCCGCGCGTTATGCACTCGAGCGCCACGGGCTGGAGCGCGTGGCCATTGTTGACTTTGATGTGCACCATGGCAACGGTACCGAGGACATTGTTGCGGGTGACGAGCGCATCCTGATGGTCAGTTTTTTTCAGCATCCTTTTTACCCGGAAGGTGGGTCGGTGTCGAACGCCGGCAATTTGGTGAATGTTCCGGTTCCAGCCTATACCAAGGGGCCCCAGATCCGCGAAATCGTGGAGGCGCAATGGTTGCCACGACTTGACGCCTTTAAGCCCCAGATGATCTTTATCAGTGCCGGCTTTGACGCACACCGCGAAGACGACATGGGCCAGATGGGCCTGGTCGAGCAGGATTACGCCTGGATGACCGATCGTCTGAAAGCAATGGCGGTCAAACATAGCCAGGGGCGCATCGTGTCCTGTCTGGAAGGTGGCTACGACCTTGGTGCACTCGCACGCAGTGTGGAAGCGCACATTCGCGTGCTGGCTGATATCTGATACTCCGGTGAGCAAGACCAGTACCCCGCAGCCCATTGACGATTTTGAGGGCTGGCTGGCGGCCTTCACACAGCCTACTGTGCTGATTGAACTGGCCGTTCTGGCTCTGTGCGCGGCCCTGGCTTGGGGTGTTGTGGCAGGCGTTCGCAAGAGCCTCGGTGCGCGAGACGAGCGCTCGATTCTGTTTGGGCGACGCGATGTCGACGGCGTGCTGTTTCCGCTGTTGTTGCTGGGTCTGGTGGCGCTGGCCCGCGCTGGTCTGGCCAACGTGGTGTCGGTGGCGATCCTGAAGGTCGCCATCCCGGTGTTGATTTCACTGTTTGTGATTCGCCTCGGTGTCAAGGTCTTGCAAGTCACGTTTACCGACGCACCGTGGGTGCGTCTGCTGGAGCACACCATTTCGTGGTTCGCCTGGTTGGCGGTGGTGATGTGGGTCAGTGGATTGTTGCCGGTGGTGCTCAACGAGTTGGACCAGATCACCTGGAAGATTGGCGGCACGGCGCTATCGGTTCGCAACCTGATTGAAGGCATGTTGACTGCCGGTGCCGTGCTGATCGTGACGTTGTGGTTGTCTTCATCGCTGGAAGCGCGCCTGCTGCGCTCGGCCACCGGGGGCGAGCTGTCTTTGCGCAAGGCAGTCAGCAACGCAACCCGTGCGCTGCTCATGTTTGTGGGTGTCATCGTGGCCTTGTCGGCGGTTGGTATTGACCTGACAGCGCTGTCGGTACTCGGCGGTGCTGTGGGCGTGGGCATCGGCCTGGGACTGCAAAAGCTCGCTGCCAATTACGTGAGCGGTTTTGTCATATTGGCCGAACGCAGCATGCGCATCGGTGACAACGTGCGGGTTGACAACTTTGAAGGCCGCATTACACAGATCAATGCCCGCTACACGGTGGTGCGTTCGCAGACCGGACGTGAATCCATCATTCCCAACGAGATGCTGATAACCAGTCGGGTGGAAAACCTGTCTCTCGAAGATTCACTGGTGCATCAAACCACCGTGGTCAGTGTGGGGTACCAAACCAATATCGAGCAGGTGCAGCGACTATTGACGCAGGCCGCGCTCGACCAACCCCGCGTAGAGCGGGAGCCGGCGCCGGCAGCTTTTCTGTCAGCGTTTGGAACGGACGGGCTGGAGTTTACGGTGGGCTACTGGGTTCGGGATATTGAAAACGGACAGCTCAATCTGCGCTCCGACGTCAACTGCTCCATTCTTGCGGCGCTGCGTGGCAATGCCATCGAGATTCCCTATCCGCAGAGGGTGGTACACAGCCTCTAAGCGTTCTGGGTGCACCTGTCTATTCTTTGTTGCCCGCTTTGGCGGTATACTAAAAAGCACGATCGTTCTATTTTAATTTGTCCAATTTCTAACCATCTGGAGTGGCAGCCATGAAAGTCCTGGTAGCGGTAAAGCGTGTGGTCGATTACAACGTGAAGGTTCGGGTGAAATCGGACGGAAGCGGGGTGGACACTGCCAACGTCAAGATGAGCATGAACCCGTTTGACGAGATTGCGATCGAAGAGGCCGTGCGCCTGAAGGAAAAGGGAGTGGTCACGGAAGTCATTGCGGTGTCCTGTGGTGTAGCCCAATGCCAGGAAACCCTGCGTACCGCCATGGCGATTGGCGCGGACCGCGCCATTCTGGTGGAGACCACTGAGGAACTGCAGCCTTTGGCAGTGGCCAAATTGCTCAAGGCACTGGTGGACAAGGAGCAGCCTGGCCTCGTGATTCTGGGCAAGCAGGCCATTGACGACGATTGCAATCAGACCGGGCAGATGCTTGCCGCCCTGGCCGATCTGCCACAAGGCACGTTTGCCAGCAAGGTCGAAATCTCCGACGGCAAGGCCACCATCACCCGTGAAGTGGATGGTGGTTCCGAAACGGTGTCGTTGACGCTGCCTGCGGTGATCACCACCGATTTGCGTTTGAACGAACCCCGTTATGTGACCCTGCCGAACATCATGAAGGCCAAGAAAAAGCAACTGGATACCTTCACACCAGAGGCTTTGGGCGTGAATGTGACGCCCCGCATCAAGACCCTTAAGGTGGTGGAGCCGCCCAAGCGCAGCGCCGGAATCAAGGTGCCCGACGTTGCCACCCTCGTTGCCAAACTCAAGACTGAAGCGAAGGTTATCTAACACCCCTGAGTCGACCTGCGGCCGCCTTCCCCTCAAGGGGACGAACCCAGTGGTCCGGCAAAGCCGGTTCCACGGGTTCCCTGGAAGGAAAGCCGCTCCACCAATGAACACGAAAGGAATCTCAAATGACCGCACTCGTAATTGCTGAACACGACAACTCTTCCATCAAAGGCGCAACCTTCAACACGGTGACCGCTGCAGCGAAATGCGGTGGCGATGTGCATGTGCTGGTCGCCGGGTCTGGTGCGAGCGGCGCGGCCGCTGCTGCAGCGCAAATCGCCGGCGTGAGCAAGGTGCTGCATGCCGACAGTGAAGGCTTGGCACATGGCCTGGCCGAGAACATGACGGCACAGATCGTGGCGCTGGCAGCGAACTACAGCCATATCGTTTTTCCGGCCACGGCGGGCGGCAAGAACGTTGCGCCGCGCGTGGCGGCCAAACTCGATGTGGGTCAGATTTCCGATGTGACCAAGGTGGAGAGTGCGGATACCTTTGAGCGCCCCATCTACGCCGGCAATGCCATGGCCACAGTGCAGAGCCTCGACGCGACCAAAGTGATGACGGTGCGCACGACCGGCTTTGATCCGGCACCTGCCACTGGCGGCAGCGCCGCTGTCGAGACTGTTGTAGCGGTGACATCCAGCACGCAGACTACTTATCTGGGCTCGGAAATCGCCAAGAACGACCGTCCGGAACTCACCGCTGCCAAGATCATTGTGGCTGGTGGCCGCGCATTGGGCTCGGCTGAAAAGTTCAACGAATTCATGACACCATTGGCCGACAAACTCGGTGCCGCATTGGGAGCGAGTCGCGCCGCTGTGGATGCGGGGTATGCCCCCAACGACTGGCAGGTGGGCCAGACGGGCAAGATTGTCGCGCCCCAGTTGTACATTGCCTGCGGCATTAGCGGTGCCATCCAGCACCTTGCCGGCATGAAGGACAGCAAGGTGATTGTGGCCATCAACAAGGACGCCGAAGCACCCATATTCAGTGTTGCGGATTACGGTCTGGAGGCAGACCTATTTGTAGCCGTGCCAGAACTTCTGGCGTCGCTGTAACGGTCACCAGCAAAGGGGCATCGTTCGCGATGCCCTTTTTTTTCGGCCTTTGAACCTCATCGCTTTTGATTTGTTTTTTTGGAGATTGTTATGAGCTACGTTGCACCCGTGAAAGATATGTTGTTCAACATCGAGCATCTGGCCAACATCGCACAGATCGCCCAGATTCCCGGATTTGAAGACGCCGGGCTCGACACCGCGCAGGCGGTGCTGGAAGAGTGTGCGAAGTTCAACGAGGGCGTGCTTGCGCCGCTGAACTGGGAAGGCGACAAAAACCCGACCAGCTGGAAGGACGGCGTCGTCACCGCAACGCCGGGATTCAAGGAAGCGTTCAAGCAATTCGTTGATGGTGGCTGGCAAGGTCTGCAGCATCCGCAGGAATATGGTGGACAGGGACTGCCCAAGACGATTGGTGCGGTGTGTGGCGAGATGGCCAACAGCGCCAACATGAGTTTTGCCCTGTGCCCGTTGCTCAGCGATGGTGCGATTGAAGCGCTTTTGACCGCCGGGTCCGACGAACTCAAGGCCATTTACCTGGAGAAGCTGATCAGCGGCCAATGGACCGGCACCATGAACCTCACCGAGCCGCAAGCTGGCAGTGATTTGGCAGCGGTGCGTACCCGTGCCGAGCCGTTGCCCGATGGTTCGTTCAACATCTTTGGTACCAAGATCTTCATCACCTGGGGTGAGCACAACATGGCCGAGAACATCGTTCATCTGGTGCTGGCCCGGGTACAGGGCGCGCCAGAGGGTGTGAAGGGCATCAGCCTGTTCGTCGTGCCCAAGTTCAAGGTCAATGCCGATGGCACACTGGGTGCATCCAACGATGTGCATTGCGTCAGCATTGAGCACAAGATGGGAATCAAGGCAAGCCCCACCGCAGTGCTGCAGTTTGGCGACCATGGCGGTTCTGTGGGCTATTTGGTCGGTCAGGAAAACCGCGGTCTGGAGTACATGTTCATCATGATGAACGCCGCCCGTTACGGCGTGGGCGTCCAGGGCATAGCCATCGCGGAAAGGGCGTACCAGACGGCCGTGCGTTTTTCGAAGGACAGGGTGCAGAGCCGCCCGGTCGACGGCACCATTGGCGCGGGTGCACCCATCATCCACCATCCCGATGTGCGCCGCATGCTGATGACCATGCGCGCTTATGTGGAAGGTTGCCGCGCCATGGCCAGCGTGGCCGCTTCGGCCTTTGACGCTGCCCACAACCATCCCGATGCGCAGGTGCGCAAGGACAACCAGACCTTTTACGAGTTCATGGTGCCGCTGGTCAAGGGCTACAGCACCGAAATGAGTCTGGAAGTCACATCGCTGGCGGTGCAAGTGCACGGTGGCATGGGCTACATCGAAGAGACCGGCGTGGCGCAGTACTACCGCGATGCCAAGATTCTGACCATTTACGAAGGCACCACGGCGATTCAAGCCAACGACCTGGTCGGTCGCAAGACCTCTCGAGACGGTGGACAAACTGGCAAGGCGCTCGCTGCGCAAATCGAGTCCACCGAAGCCGCGCTGACCCAGAGCGGAACTGCTGACGCGATGGCTATGGCCAAGCGCCTCAAGGCCGCGCGCGAAGCTTTCCTGGATGTGGTGAACTTTGTCGCAGGCAACTCCAAGGCCAGCCCCAACGCGGTCTACTCGGGCAGTGTTCCGTACCTGATGCTTGCTGGCAATCTGATGGCTGGTTGGCAATTGGCGCGCGCGCTGCTGGTGGCCCAGGAGCAGATCACCGCGGGCAACGATGTCGGGTTCATGCGCGCCAAAATCACCACGGCACGGTTTTATGGCGACCACATGCTGACCAAAGCACCTGGCTTGCGCGACAGCATCGTCGACGGCGCAGAGTGCGTGACCGCCTTGGCACTGGACGCGTTCTAAACATGTCAAGCCTGCCTGCACCACTGGACCGATTGCCATTTCCGGTCATCGGCGCACCCCTGTTCATCATCAGCAATCCGAAACTGGTGATCGCCCAGTGTATTGCGGGTGTGGTGGGCTCCATGCCGGCACTCAATGCCCGACCGGCGGAACAACTGGAAGCATGGTTGGTTGAGATCACCGAGGCTTTGGCGGCCTACAACCGGGCCCACCCGCAAGCGCCTGCAGCACCGTTTGCCATCAACCAGATCGTGCACAAGAGCAATGACCGGCTTGAGCACGACATGGCGATGTGCGTCAAGTACAAAGTACCCATCATCATCACTTCACTCGGCGCGCGCGAGGAGATCAATGCGGCAGCGCACTCGTATGGCGGGGTCGTGCTTCACGACGTTATCAACAACAAGCACGCCCACAAAGCGATCGAGAAGGGAGCGGATGGACTGATCGCCGTTGCTGCCGGGGCGGGGGGGCATGCCGGCCTGAAAAGCCCGTTCGCGCTGATCCAGGAAATCCGGCAGTGGTTTGACGGCCCGTTGGCATTGAGTGGTTCCATCGCCAGCGGTTCCGCCGTGCTGGCAGCGCAGGCGATGGGCGCCGACTTTGCCTACATTGGTTCGGCCTTCATTGCGACCGAAGAGGCGCGCGCAACCGATGCTTACAAGCAGGCCATTGTGGAATGCAACTCCGATGACATCGTGTACAGCAACCTGTTTACCGGAGTGCATGGGAATTACCTGGCTCCCAGCATTCGCGCTGCGGGACTGGACCCACTGAACTTGCCCGAAAGCGATCCGAGCAAGATGAACTTTGGTGGCGCAGGCGCGGCCAAGGCCTGGAAAGAGATCTGGGGCTGTGGGCAGGGTATTGGAAGCATTGACCGGGTACAGTCCGTGGCCGACTATGTTGCCCAGTTGAAGCGTGAATACGGGTTTGCGCGCGAACGCTTGGGGTTGCGGTACTAACGTTGATTAAGGCTTGGAGCGCCCGTAGATAAAGCGTAAACAGCTATGTTTTAGATAGCGCTTTGCGAGCGTGAAAGATCAGCTTGG
>CAJBVC010000533.1 GCA_903958915.1 uncultured beta proteobacterium | reverse complement strand
CCATGAAATCCATTGCAAAACTCACATCCGTTATTGTTGTAGCCACCTTCTCCACGGTGGCCCTGGCCCAATCCGTCGACATCAAAGACGCCTGGGCGCGCTCCACCGTGCAGGGCCAAAAGGCCACGGGTGCCTTCATGAAGCTCACTGCCAAGGAGGGCGCCAAGCTGGTGGGTGGCTCATCCCCCGCCGCAGGCGTGGTCGAAGTCCATGAAATGAAGATGGAAGGCGACGTCATGAAGATGCGTGCCATCCCCGGCGGACTCGACCTGCCTGCAGGCAAGGCGGTGGAACTCAAGCCCGGCGGCTACCACGTGATGCTGATGGACCTGAAAGCGCCACTCATGAAGGACACGACGGTTCCATTGACTCTGGTTTTCAAGGACGCCAAAGGCGCAGAAAGCAAGGTCGAGCTGAAAGTGCCGGTGTCCACAACGCCCCCAGGCGGCGCCATGCAGATGGACCACAGCCAGCACAAGATGTGATTTGATTTCCTGATTTTGCTTCCTGTGCCCATGAACCTCCCCGTGATGCTGTCCCTGCCGTACCGGCGCTGGTCGGTATGGCTGGCACTGCTCGTGGCGGTGTTCACCGCAACTGCGCCTACGGTCTCGAGAGCGTATGCGGCGGGGCAAAGTGGCTCGGGACCAAGCATTGAGATCTGCACAGCACAGGGGTCACGCTGGGTGGCTCCGAACGCCACGACGCCTTTGGAGGACTCCTCGTCCTCCGAGCAGGGTTCCACGCCGTCAGTTTCGCACTGCCCGTTTTGCCTGCTCAGCGCAGACCGCTGCGCCCCACCTCCTTCTGCGGTTGTCAACCGGGTCCTGTTGCAGGTCGTACTGACGGTGGCCATGGTCCGGCAGGACGTGCACTGTCTAGTACGACCCTATGGCAGCGCCTCGCCGCGCGGACCGCCTGCTTTCTGACTATCAAATGTGTAGCGCTTTACGCCCTATCGACGGGCGCTAAAGCCTTTTTTGACTGTCAGGAGTAAGTGCATGCAAGGGTGCTGGTTGCGCGTCTGCGCTTTGTGTGTGGCGCTGTGCCTGTGTGAGGGCGCCTTTGGCCATGGAGTAAGCGTTGGCAATCTGGTGATTGACCATCCGTACGCCATTCCTGGCGCTGCGGGTGCAGTGCACGGTGCGGCCTATATGCGCAGTATCCGCAACAAGGGTAGCCATCCGGAACGACTGCTGGGCGGCAGCACCGCCATTGCCGAACGCGTGCAGATGCGCCAGGGGGCAGCGTCGGGATCCCCCTTGCCCGGACGCGAAGTTGCCGCGATTGAACTCCCTCCTGGAAAAACGATTGCGCTGCGCCATGGTGGGCTGTATCACGTGGCACTGATCCATTTGAAGCGGCCACTCGTGGCGGGTGATCGCTTCGACCTGACATTGAACTTTGAGCACTCTGGCAGCCAGACCGTCAAGGTGTGGGTGCAAACCCCACGCGACAGCGCAAAAGCTGTTCACCAACACTAATTTACCCATATCTACTGAGGTTTCCCATGAAAAACACACTTCCCCTTCACATAGCTGCGGCCAGCCTGATCGCTACCGCCGTACTCACCGCCTGCGGTGGCGGCGGCAGCGACGGCCCGCTGCCCGACAAGGTGGTAGCCATCAACTTTGCCGCCGTCAATGGCAGCACACCCGTCAAGTGCGGAACCCAGCTCACCGGCATGGGCAGCACGGGAGTCGCAGCCGATGTGAAAGACCTGCGCTTCTACATCACCAATCTCGCCCTGGTCAATGACAAGGGTGTTGCAGTAGCAGTAAAGCTGGACGCCAGCAAGTGGCAATTGACGCAAGGCACCGAGACCGTTTCCCTGATTGATCTGGAAGACGCCACGGGTGCTTGCGCAACGGCGGCCAACACCGCTGACACCAACGCCGTCATCACCGGCACTGTGCCCGGCGGCACCTACGTCGGCCTGAAGGCCACGCTGGGCGTGCCCGAGGCCATGAACCACACTGCCGCAGCCGGTGGCGTGCCGCCACTGGACAGTACGGCCTTGCTCTGGTCGTGGCAGTCGGGACGCAAGTTCACCAAGATCGAGCTCAACCCGGTGGGCGGCCTGGGCAAGCCCGATGGCACCAGAGTAGCGACCTACAACCTGCACATCGGCTCCACGGGCTGCACACCCAAGCTGGACGCTGCTGGCGTTGCCATTCCCAACACCGGCACTTGCACCAACCTCAACATGGCCGATTTCAGTCTGGCTGCCTTCGACATGGCGACGCAGAAGGTCGCGCTGGATCTGGGGCAGTTGTTCAAGACCAGCAACCTGACCAAGGAAAATGGAGGGGCTCCCGGCTGCATGTCCGGCGCGACCGACCCGGAGTGCGCGGTCATCTTTACCGAACTGCAGGTCAGTTATGGCAGCGGTTCTGACGGCAAACCCATCAATGGGGGCGCGGCGCAGAAGATCTTCAAGGCTGTTGCAAAGTGATGCGAGCGCACCGTCAGCTGCAAGCCAGACTGTCGGTGTCCTGCGCCCCGTTGTGGGCGCTGGTGACGGCCTTGGTTGGTAGTGTCGGATTGGCGGGATGTGGCGGCGGGTCGGACAGCGCCGCCGCCACGGCAAGCGCGTGGGCATGGGCGCTGCCGACAGGTTTTTCACTGCCTGCTGTGCCCGCAGACAATCCCATGTCGGCGGCCAAGGTGGATCTGGGGCGGTTTCTGTTTTATGACAAGCGGCTCTCCGGCAGTGGCTCACTGGCCTGCGCCGGTTGCCACCTGCAAGAGAAGGCATTCACCGACGGATTTGCAGTAGCCAAAGGCTCCACCAGAT
>CAJBVC010000532.1 GCA_903958915.1 uncultured beta proteobacterium | reverse complement strand
TGCTGCCAATCAGCATCGCGCTGAGGAATTGGTTGACGAACTCGATGCCGCTGACCAGCCGCATCTGCGCCCGCGCACTCACCATGAAGTCCTGCATGGCACCCCTGGCATAGAGGGCCTCCCTGTCTGCGTGCGAAAACAGTTTGACGGTAGCTATGTTGGCATACGCGTCGGTAATGCGTCCGGTCATGAGCGAACGGGCATCGGCCTGGCGCCGCGATACCTGGCCCAGGCGCGGCACGAAATACCACAGCGCCACCAGGTAAAACAGCAGCCAGCCCA
The DNA here is from genome assembly GCA_903958915.1 of uncultured beta proteobacterium. Taxonomy (GTDB): domain Bacteria; phylum Pseudomonadota; class Gammaproteobacteria; order Burkholderiales; family Burkholderiaceae_C; genus Allorhodoferax. The sequence goes on along the minus strand of CAJBVC010000532.1, from coordinate 2,660 downwards.
GAAACGGCACCAGCAGATAGGTTGCAAAGCCACCCGCCACCGCGATGATGGTGCCGAAGTAGATGATGACAAAGACCAGTATGTCTGCCACGATGAACCAGCAATCGCGCACCGCCAGTGCAGTCTGCATGACCTTGGTGGCAACCCGCCCGGCAAATTCATCCTGGTAGAAGCCCATGCTTTGTCCCAGCATCAGGCGGTGGAAATCCCAGCGCAAGCGCATGGCAAAGGTCACTGCCAGCACCTGATGCTTGAGCAGGGTTTGCAGGCCCGATGCCAACGGGCTCGCGGCAAGAATGACCACCAGCCAGACCAGTTCGGTCGGCCAGGATTGCAGCAGCTGCGGGGCCGACAACTTGCTCAGCCGGTCCACCAACTGCGACATCAACCCGAAAAGCCAGGCCTCCGTCGCACCAATAAACGCGGTGCACAAGGTCATCGCCAGCACGAACGGCCGCATGTCCCGACTGGCATGCCACAGGAAGGCGAAAAAGCCTATTGGCGGCGTCTGCACCGGATGCGCCTTGAAGGCATCCACCCGCGTCTCAAACCATGAAAGCAATCACAACTCCCGAAAATGTTTCAAAAATGATAGCGGCTTACGCTTTCCCACTAAGCGCTACAGCGCAATTTCATGGGTGAAAAACGAGGCCCCAGAATCAGCACAAGCGCGGAGCCAAACGGAACCACACCATGCTGCATCAGTCGCGGCATCTCTGGCCCGGGAACGCCGGAGCGGTCACATAGCACGATTTTGGCGAAGCAATGGCCGCCAGTCAGACGCGACAGGTCTTTGCTCCAGCACAACGCTTCATTGCGTCAGTGTAGTTTGAAAAGGTGTCGAGCTTGTGGCGGTTAGCGGAGCAAAACCACGTTCCCAATCTTGTGTTCGACCAGCCTACGGGCTGTGGCGTAAAGCGTTCATATACCCAATTACCCATATTCAAATAGAAATAAAGTAGTTTTGGTATTAACAGGCAGCTCGCACAATCCGGTCTCCTTCAACTTCGGGGCGCCAAACCCGCACTTCAACTTGGTCCCAATCAAGATGGCTGGCTGATGCAAGTCGCCGGCGGGCCACTGGCCTACCTAGCCCCTTTCACACTTCAACCCGTTTCAGGACTTTTGATGAAATTCAAACAGAAGATCAGCCTCACCATTGCGGGCATCGCCCTGTCGGCAGCCCAACTGGCCACCGCGCAAACCCTGCTCAACGCGTCCTACGATGTATCGCGCGAGTTCTACAAGGATTTCAACGCCGCGTTTGTCGCGCACCACAAGAAGTCCACCGGCAAGGACGTCAAGATCGACCAGGCCCACGGTGGTTCCAGCGCACAAGCACGTGCCGTCAACGACGGGCTCGACGCTGATGTCGTCACCATGAACACCACCACCGACGTGGAGTTTCTGGCCAATGGCGGTCTGGTAGCCAAGGACTGGGCCAAAAAATTCCCGCACAACGCCGCGCCCACCACCTCCACCATGCTGTTTCTGACCCGCAACGGCAACCCCAAAGGCATCAAGGACTGGAACGATCTGGTCAAACCCGATGTCAAGGTGATTGTGGTCAACCCCAAGACCGGCGGCAATGGCCGCATGGCCTACCTGGCGGCCTGGGGCTACGTGCGCAAAACCGGCGGTACCGACGCGCAAGCGGCGGAGTTTGTGAGCAAACTGTTCAAGAACGTGCCGGTGCTGGCCAAGGGCGGGCGCGACGCCACCACCATCTTCTTGCAACGCAACATTGGCGATGTGCTGATTACCTTTGAATCTGAGGTGGTGTCGGTGGACCGTGAATTTGGCGCCGGCAAGGTCGATGCCATTCACCCGTCCATCAGCATCGTGGCGGAAAACCCGGTGGCGGTGGTGGAACGCACCGTGGCCAAGAAAGGCACTGGCGAGTTGGCCCGAACATACCTGGACTACCTGTACTCGGACGAAGCCCAGGAAATAGCCGCCAAACACGGCATTCGCCCGAGCAACACCAAGATACTCGCCAAATACGCCAGCACCTTCAAACCGCTGCAACTGTTTGCCGTGAGCGACTACTTTGGCTCCCTGTCTGAGGCGCAAAAGGTTCACTTTAATGACGGTGGACAGTTTGACAAGATTTACACCGTCAAGTAAGTGGCTTTGACCGCTGCTGTTCTCTCTGCCCCACTGGGCAGCCCGGGGCTGAATCCCAAACGCACACCCAGGCGGGTGCTCCCTGGATTCAAGCTGACACTGGGCTATACGCTGTTCTATCTCTGCCTGATTGTGCTGATCCCGCTGTCAGCGCTGCTGCTCAAAACCTTTACCCTGACCTGGGACCAGTTTGCCGCAGCCGTGACCAGCCCACGTGTGCTCGCATCGTACCAGCTGACGTTTGGAGCATCGTTCCTGGCAGCGCTGGTCAACGTGTTTGCCGGTCTGCTGCTGGCCTGGGTACTGGTGCGCTATGAATTCCCGGGCAAGAAGATCATCGATGCGCTGGTGGACTTGCCCTTTGCGCTGCCGACTGCGGTGGCCGGCATTTCACTCACTGCACTGTTGGCCGGCAATGGCTGGATTGGCCAGTATCTGGAGCCGCACGGCATTCAGCTGGCCTTTAACCGCAACGGCATTGTGATTGCACTGATTTTCATCGGCCTGCCGTTTGTGGTGCGCACGGTGCAGCC
>CAJBVC010000531.1 GCA_903958915.1 uncultured beta proteobacterium | reverse complement strand
GTGGCGGCGCTGCATTCGCTCGTTCTGGCAACGGTTTTTTTCCGTGCCCTAACTTGGCGCAGCTTCTGGGGCGTGGTGATGGAATCGGCGCGCGGCAGCGCTGTGATCACCATGATCCTGGCAGGCTCGTTTGTGCTGAATTACGCTTTCACCGCCGAGGGTGTGCCGCAGGCCATGGCGCAGTGGGTGGACAGCATGCAACTGTCGCAGGTGAAGTTCCTTCTGCTGGTGAATGTGATGTTTCTGGTGCTGGGGTGTTTTCTGGACGTGTCGGTGCTGCTGCTGGTGTTTGTACCCATGCTGCTACCCGCGGCCAAATTGCTCGGGGTGGACCTGGTGCACTTCGGCGTGCTGGTGGTACTCAATATGATGATCGGGCTGATTCACCCGCCCTTTGGCATGCTGCTCTTTGTCACCAAGGCACTCACCGGCATTCCGATTGGTGAAATGATGAAAGAAGGCTGGCCCTTCCTGGTGATGCTGTTGCTGTTGTTACTGGCGATGACCCTGTTCCCACAGATCGTGTTGTGGCTGCCCCAAACCATGGGCTACAAAACCACCTGATTCCGTTTCCAAATCATCCCTGTCGTTGTTGCTTCGCCTTGTCGTGCCAAAGCACTGCCTTCGGCTTCGCGCCTAAACAGAAATAATTTGGAGACGGAATGGGGAGGCTGGGCGGCAAAGGGTTCTGCGTAGGTCAAGGAGGAGCCCGCAAAGCGGTCGGGGGACACGAAGCAGGGCCCTTTGCCGCCTAGCCTCCTTCGCTCCCAACTTTGAACGCCTAGACCCCCGCCAACGACCTCAACCCTCCCGGGTCAACCAGGTTCACGACACGCCCAGAGCCACTAATGAGACAGCGCTCACGCAAATGCCGCAACACGCGTGACAGAGTCTCCGGTGCGATGCCCAGTTGCGCGGCAATCAGGCGCTTGCGCTGCTGCAACTGCACCGAACAGCCCTTGTCGTTGGTCTGCGCATGGCGCAACAGCCACTCGGCACAGCGTGCCTCGGCATCCTTGGCCAGACGGCTCACCGCCAATTCGGTTTGCTGGCGGTGTGCACGTGCCACATCCATCAACAACGATTGTTCCCCGAGCGGACTTGCCAGCATCGCCGCACGGAAATCCGCCAGGCTGATGCGACGCAACACGACTTCAGTCTCCGCAACCGCATCCACCACACTCGCAAGGTTCAGTACCGCGGTCGTGGCCTCCAGCCAACCCGGGCCTTCGGTAACGCCAAGCTGATGCTCCATCAAACCGTCGACCGGAGAGATCAGCCCCAGCACCACCCGCCCAGACTCGACAAACACGACCGAATCGGCAACGGCCGATCGCTGCAACAGCACAGTACCTGGGGCCACCGTCTCGGTGGGGCGGACAGAAAGCAAGGGATCAATGGCACACATGGTCGCCACTGTGCCGCGCCCAGGGTAGTGATACCTTGAGCAAGATCAAACTTTGTTAAGCGCAGACGAAAGTACCACCGCGCCGGGTGCTGCAGCGACACCATGCACCGACTTGTCCATGGATGTCAGAAGCGCTATAAAAACGAGAGCTGCTCACGCATACCAATCGCGCGTTAGCGGCCTAAAATGTAAGCATGCCTACGCTGGACACCACCCTCACCTTTTTTGCCGCATCGGTCCTCTTGGCACTCGCGCCCGGCCCCGACAATGTCTTTGTACTACTGCACTCGGCACAACATGGCAAGCGTGCCGGCATGTTGGTGGTGCTGGGGCTATGCAGCGGCTTGCTATTTCACACAGCAGCGGTAGCTCTGGGGCTGGCCGCACTGCTGGCAGCCTCGGCC
>CAJBVC010000530.1 GCA_903958915.1 uncultured beta proteobacterium | reverse complement strand
TCCGCATCATCCGCGAATCGCCCACGCCACCGGTCGCCAAGGTGGAACTGATGAACCGTCCCTGGGACAGCAAACTGGTACGCGAGATGCTCACCCGCACCCGTGCGGACGGCGGCGTGGTCAATGCCGACGATTACCGCCCGGATGGACTGGAAAAAGCCTTTGGGATGGGCGGCGATGGACTGTATCGCCTGTCGGACACGCAGGCGCAGGAAATCCTGCAAATGCGTCTGCAACGCCTTACCGGCCTGGAGCAGGACAAGATCGTGGCCGAATACAAAGAGGTCATGGGCGAAATCGAAGACCTGCTCGACATTCTGGCCAAACCGGAGCGTGTCTCCACCATCATTGGCGACGAACTCGGCCACGTCAGACAGGAGTTTGGCCAGACCAAACTGGGCGCGCGTCGCAGTCTGGTAGAGCACTCCTCCTATGACTTGTCCACCGAGGACCTGATTACCCCCACCGACATGGTGGTGACCATGAGCCACAGCGGCTACATCAAGAGCCAACCGCTGGGCGAGTACCGGGCCCAAAAACGCGGTGGCCGTGGCAAGCAGGCCACCGCTACCAAGGAAGACGATTGGGTCGACCAGCTGTTTGTGGCCAACACCCACGATTACATCCTGTGCTTCTCCAACCGCGGCCGTTTGTACTGGCTCAAGGTGTGGGAAGTGCCCCAGGGCTCGCGCGGTTCGCGCGGGCGCCCCATCGTCAACATGTTCCCGTTGCAGGACGGTGAAAAGATCACCGTGGTGCTGCCATTGACCGGCGAAAAGCGCACTTTTCCGGCAGACCAGTATGTGTTCATGGCCACCAGCATGGGCACCGTCAAGAAGACGGCGCTGGACGAATTCAACAACCCGCGCAAAGGCGGCATCATTGCCGTGAATCTGGACGATGGTGACTACCTGATTGGCGCCGCGCTCACCGACGGTAAGCACGACGTGATGCTTTTTTCCGATGGCGGCAAGGCGGTGCGCTTTGACGAAAACGATGTTCGCCCGCTGGGCCGCAATGCCCGCGGTGTGCGCGGCATGATGCTCGAAGACGGCCAGGGCGTGATTGCCATGCTGGTGGCCGAAGATGAGCAGCAAAGTGTACTGACGGCAACCGAAAATGGTTACGGCAAACGCACCAGCATTACCGAGTACACCCGCCATGGTCGCGGGACCAAGGGCATGATTGCCATTACCCAGTCCGAGCGCAATGGCAAGGTGGTGGCTGCCACGCTGGTGCACGCCGACGATGAGATCATGCTGATCACTGACAAGGGGGTGCTGGTGCGCACCCGTGTCAGCGAAATTCGTGAACTGGGACGCGCCACCCAGGGCGTGACCTTGATCGGACTGGACGAAGGCTCCAAGCTCAGCGGCTTGCAGCGCATCGTCGAAAACGACGCCTCCACCGGTGAGACGGATGGTCTCACCGACGAAGGCAGCGATCCTGCCAGCGATTGATTTGCTACCAAAAAAATAGCTGCTCACGCTTGTGGATAGAGCGCTGCAGCCATATTTGATCTAAACAAATTGACCATGCAACGCCCTTTCAATTTCTCGGCCGGGCCGGCCACCATGCCGCAAGAGGTATTGGCACAGGCTGCCGACGAGATGCTGGACTGGCCCGACGCATCGGGGCGGCGCTGCGGCATGGGTGTGATGGAAATGAGCCACCGTGGCAAGGAATTTCAGTCTATCTATGAACAGGCCGAAGCCGATCTGCGCGAACTGCTCGTCGTACCACAGCATTTCAAGATTCTTTTCATGCAAGGCGGCGGCCTGGCCGAAAACGCCATCGTGCCGCTCAACCTGAGTGCGCTGCGCGCCACAGATGGCAATCAGGGCGTGGTGGATTTCGTGGTCACCGGTGGCTGGAGCGAAAAGTCGCACAAGGAGGCGCGCCGCTATTGCCAAGCCAACGTAGCGGCAACCAATGCTGCCGACGGCCACACCTCGATGCCAGACGCTGCAACCTGGAAGCTCAATGCTCAGGCCAGCTATGTGCATATCTGCACCAATGAAACCATCCACGGCGTCGAGTTTCAGACCTTGCCGGATCTGAAAGCGCTGGGGTCCGACGTGGCGCTGGTCATCGATTTTTCGTCGCATGTGGCCTCAAGGGCAGTGGACTGGAGCCGCGTGGGACTGGCCTTTGCCGGCGCGCAAAAAAACCTGGGCCCGGCGGGATTAACCCTGGTGGTAGTGCGCGAAGACCTGCTCGGGCATGCACTGTCCATTTGCCCCAGCGCGTTCAACTATCAGACGGTGGCAGACAACCAGTCGATGTTCAATACACCGCCCACGTACGCCATCTACATGGCAGGGCTGATTTTCCAGTGGCTCAAACGCCAGGGCGGTATCGCGGCGATGGAGGAGCGCAACCAGGCGAAGGCGAAAATGCTGTACAACGCCATTGACCAGTCGGGTTTGTACTACAACACCGTGCAACCCCATTGCCGCTCGCGCATGAATGTGCCCTTCTTTTTGCGCGACGAATCCCGCAACGAGGCCTTTCTGGCGGGAGCCAAAGCTGCCAATCTGCTGCAACTCAAGGGCCACAAGTCGGTGGGGGGCATGCGTGCCAGCATTTACAACGCCATGCCGATGGCGGGTGTGGCGGCACTGGTAGAGTACATGCGTGCATTTGAAAAGACCCAGGCCTGAGAACCCCACTTTATGAACCAACCGCTGCAGTCCGAAGAACTGGCCTCCCTGCGTATCCAGATCGACTCGATCGACCAGCAGTTGCTCAGCCTGGTCAACCAGCGCGCCAAAGTCGCTGAAAAGGTCGGGGAACTCAAGCGCAAGGAAGGTTCCCCCTTCTTCCGCCCGGATCGCGTGGCCCAGGTCATTGCCAAGATCCAGAACGCCAACCAGGGGCCTCTGCTCAACCAGCATGTCGCCGCCATCTGGCGCGAACTGATGTCGGCCTGCCTGGCGCTGGAGGCGCCGCAAAGGGTGGCGGTGCTGGGGCCGCAAGGCACTTTTTGTGAACAGGCGGCGATCGAGTTCTTTGGCAGCGCGGCCGACCTGATCTATTGCGCCAATTTCGATGAAGTGTTCCATGCCACGTCGGCCGGCACCGCGCAGTACGGCGTGGTCGGCATGGAAAATTCCACCGAGGGCGTGGTCGCACGGTCACTCGATCTGTTCCTGCGCTCGCCGGTGCATGTGGTGGGTGAGGTGAGCCTTCTGGTGCGCCACAACCTGCTGCGCCAGACCAATGCGCTGCAAGATATCGAAGTGGTTCTGGCCCACCCGCAGGCATTGGCACAGTGCCAGGGTTGGCTGTCGCAGCACCTTCCCAATGCAGAGCGGCGCGCCGTTTCCAGCAATGCCGAAGGCGCGCGCCTGTGTGCCAGCCATCCGTCCTGGGCCAGCGTCGCCGGGGAGCGTGCAGCGGCACAGTTTGGCCTGCACATCGTGGCCCACGCAATTCAGGACGAGGCCTACAACCGCACGCGGTTTGCCGTTATTTGCCTGCCGCAGACGCTGGCCATGCCCCCCGCCTCCAACAAGGACTGCACCAGCCTGGTGGTGTCCGTACCCAACCGCCCTGGTGCCGTCCACGACCTGCTGGTACCGCTGAAGAACAATGGCGTGTCGATGACGCGGTTCGAGTCCCGCCCGGCCAAGTCGGGTCAGTGGGAGTATTACTTCTACATTGATATCGCCGGGCACCCGTCCCAACCCCACGTCGCGGCGGCCCTGCATGAATTGCAGGGGTTGTGCGCTTTCTACAAGATTCTGGGGGCTTACCCGGTCTCTGAATAACATGAGCACGTCCTATGTTTGAACAGCTTGGTTTGATTGGTTGCGGCCTGATGGGCAGTTCGTTTGCCCTGGCGATGAAACGCGCGGGCCTGGTCAAGCGCGTGGTGGGCTACAGCAAGTCGCCCAGCACCACCGAGCGTGCCCGTGCGATGGGCGTCATTGACATTGAGGCGCCATCGGCGTTGCTGGCGGTTTCGGGCGCCGACATCGTGCTGATCGCTGTGCCGGTGGCCGCCACTGAAGCCACGTTCAAGGCGATCAAGCACCTGGTCACACCACAGATGCTGATCATGGATGTGGGTTCGACCAAGCGTGATGTCATCGATGCTGGCAGGCGTGCGCTGCGCGAGCATATTGGCTCGTTTGTGCCAGCCCACCCCATTGCGGGCAAGGAAGTCTCGGGTGTGGAGAACGCTGATCCCGATCTGTATGCGGGGCGCCAGGTCATCCTGACACCGATCGAGCGCACCCTCACCGTGCAATTGCAAAAAGCCATTGACGTGTGGACCCGGTTGGGTTGCCGCGTACTGCAAATGTCGCCCGAACAGCACGATGCCGCCTTCGCAGCGGTGAGCCATTTGCCGCACCTGATCGCGTTTGCATTGATGAACTCTATTTCCGGACAACCGCAAGGCAAAGACTACCTGTCATTGGCGGGTCCGGGCTTTCGCGACTTCACCCGCATTGCCGCGGGCGACCCCAAAATCTGGCGCGATGTACTCATTTCCAACCGGGAAGAGTTGCTCGAGCAGTCGAAGATTTTTCAGCGCAATCTGCACGCCATGGAACTGATGATTTCCAGCGGGAACTCGGAAGCACTCGAGGGCTTGCTGGAGCAGGCCAGTGACACCCGCGCCAACTGGACCATGACGTCCAAGCTCAACCGATAATGTTTTCCACTGCGTTTCTGGACATTCCGGCTCTGGAGTGCGCTTTTGGCACGGTCGTCCTGCCGGGCTCCAAGAGCATTTCCAACCGCGTTCTGCTGCTGGCAGCCATGTCGGAGGGCACGACCACCGTGCACGACCTGCTGGATTCCGATGACACCCAGGTCATGCTCGAGGCGCTGCACACCCTGGGCTGCGCAGTCACCAAAGAAGCCAGCACGGTGCGCATTGTCGGACTGGGAGGCGTGTTGCCCAACCGGTCGGCGATGTTGTTTCGGGGCAATGCCGGAACCGCCATGCGTCCGCTGGCCGCCGCGCTGGCGGTGCTGGGTGGCGATTTTGAACTCAGCGGCGTGCCGCGCATGCATGAGCGGCCGATTGGAGACCTGGTGGATGCTCTGCGACCATTGGGCTGCGC
>CAJBVC010000529.1 GCA_903958915.1 uncultured beta proteobacterium | reverse complement strand
CCCGATGGACCAAAGTAATCGTTACGCTGACCTGAGCCTCAAGGAAGAGGACCTGATCAAGGGCGGTCGCCACATTCTGGTGGCCTACAAAATGGCGCCCAAGCCAGGCTACGGCTACCTTGAGGCGGCCGCGCACTTCGCCGCCGAGTCGTCCACCGGCACCAATGTGGAGGTGAGCACCACCGACGACTTCACCCGCGGCGTTGACGCGCTGGTGTACTACATCGACGAAGCCACGGAAGACATGCGCATCGCCTACCCGATCGACCTGTTTGACCGCAACATCACTGACGGCCGCATGATGATCGTGTCGTTCCTGACGCTGGTGATCGGCAACAACCAGGGCATGGGCGACATCAAGCACGCCAAGATTCACGACTTTTACATGCCTGAGCGAGCCATCCAGCTGTTTGACGGCCCGTCCAAAGACATCTCCGACATGTGGCGCATTCTGGGCCGCCCAATCAAGGACGGTGGCTACATTGCCGGCACCATCATCAAGCCCAAACTCGGTCTGCGCCCCGAGCCGTTTGCCGCTGCCGCTTACCAGTTCTGGCTGGGTGGCGACTTCATTAAGAATGACGAACCCCAGGGCAACCAGGTGTTTTGTCCAGCCAAAAAAGTCATGCCCTTGGTGTACGACGCGCTCAAGCGCGCGCAAGACGAGACCGGCCTAGACAAGCTGTTCTCCGCCAACATCACGGCTGACGACCACTATGAAATGTGCGCCCGCGCCGACTTCATTCTCGAAACTTTTGGCCCGGATGCAGACAAAGTTGCGTTCCTGGTAGATGGTTTTGTCGGCGGCCCCGGCATGATCACCACCGCACGCCGTCAGTACCCCAACCAATACCTCCATTACCACCGCGCTGGTCACGGCATGATCACGTCGCCTTCTGCCAAACGGGGTTACACCGCGTTTGTTTTGGCCAAGATTTCCCGTCTGCAAGGAGCCTCTGGCATCCACGTCGGTACCATGGGCTACGGCAAGATGGAAGGCGAACAGGACGACCGCATGATCGCCTACATGATCGAGCGCGACGAGTGCCAGGGCCCGGTCTACTTCCAGAAGTGGTACGGCATGAAGCCCACCACCCCGATCATCTCCGGCGGCATGAACGCGCTGCGCCTGCCAGGTTTCTTCCAGAACCTGGGCCACGGCAACGTGATCAACACGTCCGGTGGCGGCTCTTATGGCCACATCGACAGCCCCGCTGCCGGTGCAATCTCGCTGCGCCAGTCGTATGAGTGCTGGAAGTCGGGCGCTGACCCGATCGAGTTTGCCAAAGAGCACAAGGAATTTGCCCGTGCGTTTGAATCCTTCCCGGGTGATGCCGACAAGCTGTTCCCAGGCTGGCGCGAAAAGCTCGGCGTGCACAAATAAACCACCCTACAGGTCAACGCAATGGCTGGCGCAACCCACTACCTTGTAAACCACGAACCGTTTTACAAACCGCAGGCCAATGAGGTGGCTTTGTATGAAGCTGCCTACAAAGCGCGCTTGCCCGTGATGGTGAAGGGCCCCACCGGTTGCGGCAAGTCGCGCTTCATCGAGTACATGGCATGGAAACTGGGCAAGCCACTCATTACGGTGGCCTGCAACGAGGACATGACCGCGTCCGACCTGTTGGGGCGCTACCTGCTGGAAGCCAATGGCACGCGCTGGCTGGATGGCCCCCTCACCACGGCGGTGCGCATCGGCGCCATTTGCTATCTGGACGAGATCGTTGAAGCCCGCCAGGACACCACGGTGGTGATCCATCCGCTGACCGACCACCGCCGCCAGTTGCCACTGGACAAGTGCGGCGAGCTGATCCAGGCGCACCCGGATTTTCAGCTGGTCATCTCGTATAACCCGGGCTACCAGAGTTTGATGAAAGATCTCAAGCAAAGCACCAAACAGCGCTTTGTCGGGTTTGATTTTGACTACCCTGCGGCGGATCTTGAGGCCAGCATCATCGTCTCAGAGACCGGCGTCAACATGACAGACGCTGTGCGTCTGGTCCAGGTAGCGTCAACGGCGCGTGCACTAAAAGGCCACGGGCTTGACGAAGGCATTTCCACCCGTCTGCTGGTGTACGCGGCGACCCTGATCAGGGCCGACGTCGACCCACTGGACGCTTGCCGCATGGCGCTGGTGCGTCCCATCACCGACGACGCCGATATCCGCGCCACGCTCGACCACGCCATTGACGCCATTTTTGGCTGACCCATGACCACCGTGGCGGTCATTACCAGCCCCATTGGCATTGACGAGGAGCGCCTGGCCCTCTGGCGCAAGCAATTGGACTGTGGCTTTGCCCAGATCGATGCTGTCTTTGCAGATTGCATGGCGGAAGCCGACGCAACACTCAGTGACGAAGGTCTGATAGATTTTCTGGCCCAATCGCGTTTCCTGGGCAAGATGGGCCGCGGTCCGGAGCCCGTCCTGACCTTCTTGCAGGAATGGCCGCCGATTGCCAGGACCTTGGGGGAAGATGCGCTTCACGCAGTGATGAGCACAGTGCGGCTTATCAACAAGTCACCCAATGGGCCGGCAATAGCCCCGTTTCTGCAAACGCTGGCCGCCGTTGCGCGGCGTTTGCCGACGCAAGCCCAGTTGCAGCATTACATGGACCTCTGCCTGTTGTTGCTGGAACGTACCAGCGGCTCGATCCACGGCGTCCATAAAACCTACGCCAGCCCGAGCCTGCCAGTGTTCTTTGAGAAGGCGCCGCTGCTACT
>CAJBVC010000528.1 GCA_903958915.1 uncultured beta proteobacterium | reverse complement strand
TTGCAATCCGGTCAGCCCTGGCATTTGAATATCCAGAAACGCAAGGTCAGGCTGCAATTGCGTAATTTTTTCCGCTGCCTCAATCCCGTTTTTGGCGATATGCACCACCTCAAGTTCAGGCCACAGCTTCTTGAGCTGGTCCTTCAGGTACAGCGCAAGGTGGGGCTCGTCATCGGCAATCAACGCCGTCGTCATGGCAGTGTCTCCAGGGGAAGTTGCAAGGTTACACGTGTGCCCGCAGGGATGGACTCCAGCACGATGTTGGCATTGTCACCATAGCGGGTCTGCAGCCGGGCGCGGATGTTCTCCAGCGCCATCCCGGTACCTGCAGGTCCTGGGCGTGTGGGGGCGGCGCTGCCCATGCCATCGTCTTCAATCGTGATCGTCAGGCGAGTCCCATCAACGCTTGCCGCAATGTGAACCGCGCCACCATCTACCTTCGGTTCCAGTCCATGGCGGATGGCGTTTTCCACCAGGGGTTGGAGCAACAGCGGCGGCACCAGCGCTGCACCAGCGTGGTCAACCATCTTGATCTCATAGTGCAGGCGCTCTCCCATACGAATGTGCATCAGCACCAGGTAGCTCTTCACCATGTCGAGTTCGGCGGCCAGCGTGCATTGGGTAGCGCGCAGTTGCCCCAGGCTGGAGCGAAGGTAGTCGGTAAATGCTTCCAACATCGCCTTCGCGCGCGGCGGGTCGTAGTCCATCAGGCTCTGTACATTGGCCAGGGTATTGAACAGAAAATGCGGTTCGATCTGGGCCTGCAACAGGCGCAACTGCGATTCGGTGGCCTGCAGCTGCAGCGCCTGCCGCCTGGAGTGCCAGCGCCAATAGACCCAGTTCGCCAGCGTGATCAGGGCGGTAATGACCAGAAAGTTGCTGATGGCACGTGGCTGCGCTGTGAACACCGTCCAGGCATCAACCTGAAATAGGAGCGAGATCCAGGCCAGCCCGAGCAATCCACCCAGCAGGGCACCGCTAATACCCAACATGCAGAAAAATACACCAGCGCGCCAGTCGCGCCAGCCGGCGATGCGCTGCAGGGTTGCTTCGGGGAGCAGCAATTCCACGCTACGGTATATCCCGTGGATGGTGTAACTGATGCATAGGCAGATCACAAGGTTCCCCGCGAGGTTGTAGCGCCACCAGGCCCAGCGCCCCAAGTTGCCTGAAAACAGGCCGGCGAGCGTTACGAGTACCACCCCGATGCATAGTCCCAGCGCGGTGGTCAGAGCCAGGCGCGCCCAGGCCGGCTCGGGGCGGTGTTTTTTCAGGACCCAATAGGTACGCCAGGCCGACTGTAGGGGATGGGATGAGTTCATGGCGGCAAGTGTAGGCAGGCCCGGCGACTGCCAGACAGCGCTTTGCGACGAATCGACAGAGTTGCTGACGAATGGCAAGTGGGCGTGCCAAGTAGGTGTCTGGGGCGCACAGCGTTTTGCGTAAGTCCAGGAGGAGCCCGCGCAGCGGGCGGGGGACACGGAGCAAAACGCTGTGCGCCCCAGATACCGAACCCCTAGTCGCCCAACAGCGTCGACAGCGCCAGCCAGCGGTCTTCCAGTGCTTTCAGTTCCTCGTTCACTGTGGTCAGGCGACGGCCGATCTCGGCAATCTCCGAGGGGTGTGGGTTGGTAGACAAACGGTCTTCGAGTGCGGTGCCTTCGCCGTTGAGTGTCTCCATGCGGGCCTCCAC
>CAJBVC010000527.1 GCA_903958915.1 uncultured beta proteobacterium | reverse complement strand
TCGCCTCGACTGCGAAAGGCTTCCAGCACGTCGTCATCGAGCATGATGGTGATGCGGGTTTTGCCGGGGGACTGGAGCACGGCACCGCGTTTGGCGGTGCTGAAATCGTATTCTTCACGCATGGTAGTTTTTCACCTCGTTAGGACTGGCTTTGCGAGCGGAAATGATGCGCGTACGCTCGTCGCGCTGGGTGTGGCACACCACCAGCACCCGGCCCAATGCGTCCATGCCCAGCGTCAAAAAGCGCTGTTCACCGATCGCAGAGGGGTCTTCCATCGTGGCGGCCCGGTCATCACGCAAGGCAGCCTCTGCATGGGAGAAGCTGACCCGGTGTTTTTTGAGGTTGCTGTGCGCTTTGACCGGATCGAACTCGAACTGCATGGCTTGATTATATGTATGGAATGCATATTATCAAAGGGGGGGTGTATTCAATACAGACCCTTGCGTGCCAAGGTGACTTTCCCTACCGTCATCCCATTGACCATCACATCAACACTGAACGTCTTCTTCCCAGCAATGGTGGTCTGATCCGTCGTCAGGTCAACAAAGTTCTGGGTCGCGGACCCAGTTCCACCGTTTGCGACGGGTATGCCAAGCAACTGGCGGCGCGCGACGATGCCTCGCTCAACCAGTTCATCGTGACGGCCGTGGCAGAGAAGATTTCTGTGCTCAACACTGAGGCGTTTTTTCAGGAACGTGCGCAGCGCAGCAACCCAAAGCGGGCACTGGCTGCGTTGGCCAAAGTGCGCCAGGTTGCTCCGCAAGATGGCGATGCGCTTTAAGGCGCCTGCCGCCCCGAACAATCAGGAATTTTTGCAAAAACAGGCTGTAGCCCCCGGACTATATGCGCAGGCAGCTACTAAAAGTGTAGCGATATTAAGCAGATGGTGCAGCTGACCGGTGTCACGCCCGGCCTCGAATTCTCAGGCCACGTAGTGCCCCAACGTGAACACTTGTTGGCGGTGCGCAATCTTTTGACTGATTTACTTCAAAGCAGCTATCGCCGCCTCAACCCGTGCCAGAAGAAACGCCACTCTGGCAACCACACTGTCGCGCTCCAGCGGCGCGTCTGGTTCGATGTGTAAATGGGTAATTCAGGCCAAGCGCACACATCCATGCCTTCAGACTTTTCTCAACGGTCTGTTGCGCGTGGAAGCCAAAAATCTCATCCGCAAAAACAGATGCATCGCCCATTCCGCGCAAGGCGGTCAGGTCGCGGTTTGCCATACGCAACATGGCCCCGGCCTGTTTAATGTCGGACATGTAGTACCCGACCTTCTCGCTGGGCCCGACCCACCACATGGTTGGGAGAGTCTTTCCAGTAGTCGAACTCGTCTCGACTGTAGAGCAAGATATCCTTGGCAAATGGAATATCGCGCAAGGCCATCGAAAGCCGCGAATACTCTGCACGACGACTGCGCTGGGCAGAGAACGGCTCTGGTTCGACCACCAACAGGTCCACGTCCGAGTCGGGGCGTGCGTCACCACGCGCGTGCGATCCGAACAAAATAACGGCATCCGGTGCTGTTTCGCGAACGATGATCTGCACGATCTGGTCGATGGTTTCCTGGCTCAGCGTTTGCATCAATCTTTCCTCAGTATGCCCAGCATTATTGCGATGTCGGTATCACTCTCGGGATTGGCACTGCCTCGCGCCTGGCTGCCAAACAACATGGCGCCGCGCATGGGCCACCTTGCAGCCACCCGCTGCGCGAAGTCGCGCGCAGCCGCCAGAACAGCGGGGGATTGACCAGGTTGGTTAGGCATGGGTTGAAGTTTAACTGCCCAATGCAGCACGTACCAAATCTGCGAGACGAATCAGACGGGTGCTAGCGCGGAACCATCGCTCCGCAGAACTGATAACCCTCATTACGCAGGGTCTTGAGCGGCAGGTCGGCGCCGGTAGCGTCGAGCACCTTGCGCCGCAGGCGGTTGATCTGGGTGTCCAGGCGGCGCAGGTCGTAGGACAGGAAGTCTTCACCCAGCGCCGCCACAATCGTTTTCTTGCTGACGCTTTGGCCTTGGCCGTCAAAGATAGCCTTGAGCACGGTGTAGTCGTGGGCGCTGAGGTCAATCGGCGGCAGGCCCGGCGCAATCAGCTGTTTCTTGTCGCCGTCGAGCACCCAGTCGCCACTGATGCCGCCCAGGTCGAGCCTGCGCGCCAGTGAATCAACCGTGGCGGCGAGGATGTCCATGTCGGTCGTTTTGGTCAGGTAGTGGTCGGCACCACTTTGCAGCCCCGCCACTTTGTCGCGGGTGCTGATGCGCGCGGTCAGCACGATGATGCCCAGGCGCAGGTTGTCACGGCGCAAGCGGGCAATAACGTCCATGCCATCGCCGTCGGGCAGACCCAGATCAAGAATGGCGATGAGGTGACGACCCGGGACAAAGTGGTGCTCGAACTCGGCAATGCTGCCCACCGCCTGCACGCTGTGCCCCAGGCTGGCGAGAAACTCGGTCAGGTCTTCGCGCAGAATGCGT
>CAJBVC010000526.1 GCA_903958915.1 uncultured beta proteobacterium | reverse complement strand
TGTCGCGCACCCAGTACAGCGTTTCCATGTTGTGCTCGAGGGTCGGATAACCGAACAGGCCGACCTGCGCCACATAGGGCGGACGCAGCCTCGGCATGCCGCGTTTGCCTTCGATGGATTCGATCATCGCCGACTCTTCGCCGCAGATGTAGGCGCCTGCGCCGCGGCGCAGCACGCTGCTTGGCAATGGGCAGGGTGGGTCTGACAGCAGCTTCGCAATCTCGTCTTGTAGCAACGTACGACAGTCGTGGTACTCGTCGCGCAGATAGATATAGCAGGCCTCAATGCCCGCCACGTGCGCTGCCACCAGCATGCCTTCGAGAAAGCGATGCGGGTCGCGCTCCATGTAGGTGCGATCCTTGAAGGTGCCAGGTTCGCCCTCGTCGATATTCACTGCAAGGTAGACTCTGCTCCCGGGTCCATTCGCGATGCCGTGTTCTCGCACAATACGCCATTTGCGGCCAGCTGGAAATCCGGCACCGCCAAGGCCACGCAAGCCCGAGTGCTCCATGGCCTGCAACACCGATTCAGGATCGCGCTGCCCTTGCGAGAGCGACTGCAGCAAAGCGTAGCCACCTTGGGCGCGGTAGGTAGCGTAATCGATGTGATCTGGCGCTATGCTATTCATAGCTGGCTGCGCTTGCTGGTCCTGCGCGAGAGCCACTTTTGCCACAGCGAAAACGGCCTCAGAGGTGGCGTATGGAACTGGGCATTGGTGCACCACCGCCACCGGAGCCTGCTCGCATCGCCCCACACAAGGCGCTGGCACCACGCGAACACCTGGCCCCAGCACCCCTGGCAAGTCAGCCATCAGCGGTACGGCACCTGCCATCATGCAACTGAGCCCATCGCACACCCGCACCGTCAACCCCGGCGTATCGTCGCCGTCCTTGCGTACCTCAAAGTGGTGATAGAAAGTCGCCACCTCGAACGCTTCTGCCATCGGGATGCGCATGGCGTGGGCGAGCGCCACAAGGTGACGCTCAAACAGGCATCCGTACTGGTCGTTGAGGACGTGCAGGTACTCGATCAATAAATCACGCGCGTAACCCTCGGGCGGCGCAGAACCAATCAGCGCCCCCACCTCTGCCAGCGCTGCGGCGTGCGGTTGGCGCCCTTTGAGCTTGCCGACGTGAATGACGCGTTGACGGCTGGTTTCCATGGTACTCAGGCCACTGCACGCAAGCCTGTGCTTGCCAGTTCATTTTGCATAACCAGGCGTTCTGGAGCGCTGTAGCACAGAAAGCGTTTATGGGTGGCGCGGCCAATGGCGCACAAACCCAGGCGTTGTGCAAGCTCCAGTCCCATCGCGGTAATGCCGCTACGCGACACCACGATAGGCACTCCCATCTGGGCCGACTTGATGATCATCTCACTGGTTAATCGGCCGGTGGTGTAGAACACCTTGTCAGCGCCGGGCATGGATTCGCCGCCGGGCCGCCCCAAGGCGAATCGCTCCCCCTCGGGGGGCAGCGTAGCCTGCGAAGCGGCAAGCGTGGGGGCCTCATCCTTCATCCACATCCAGCCCGCGATCGTATCGATGGCGTTGTGGCGGCCGATGTCCTCCACAAAGAACAGCAACGAGTCTCCGGCAAACAGCGCGCAACCATGCACCGAGCCTGCCAGCTTGTAAATGCTGTCCTGCAGGCGCATGGTGTTCACCAAGGCATAGAGCTCGCTCTGCGAGATCTGGGCTGGCGCGAGCGTGATGCGGTCCACATCGTCCATCAACCTACCAAAGACACTGCCCTGCCCGCAACCGGTGGTAACCACCCGCGTGGCGGTGCGCTCTGCCACTTGCGCAATGCCATGGCGCGTCTTGACTGCCGCCACGCCCACCTCCCAGTCCACCGTGATTGACTCGACCTCTTCGAGCGAATGCACCAGGCGCTGGTTGCGCAAGTAGCCGAGCACCAGCAGTTCTGCATGCGAGCCCAGCGTCATCAACGTGACCAGTTCGCGCTTGTCTACAAAGATCGTCAGTGCACGTTCATTCGGAATGGTGCTGATGGACTCTATGCCACATTCATTCACCACCGCTACTTGCCGGGTTGGCGCCGCATGGGCGTGGGTGAGTAGTGGCTTTCCCACTGGGATCAGGTGTTCTTGCTGACCGTAATGGTGGGGAACTTGCTGGAAAAGTCCTTGTTGCGCGCAGCGATGGATACCGCCACCTGGCGCGCGACCGCCCTGTAGATGCCCGCCACTTCGCTGTCGGGGTCGGACACCACGGTGGGCTTGCCGCTGTCGGCCTGCAGCCTGATCTGCATGTTCAAAGGCAGTGCACCGAGGTAGTCCATCTTGTACTCCTCGGCCATCTTCTTGCCGCCATCGGCGCCAAAAATATGCTCCACATGGCCACATTTGCTGCACACGTGCACCGCCATGTTCTCGACAATGCCCAGAATCGGCACGCCCACCTTCTCGAACATCTTGATGCCCTTCTTGGCGTCCAGCAGCGCAATGTCCTGTGGTGTGGTGACGATGACCGCACCGGTCATGGGCACACGCTGGCTCAGGGTCAGCTGAATATCGCCAGTGCCGGGCGGCATGTCCACAATCAGGTAATCGAGGTCTTTCCAGTTGGTCTGGCGCAGCAACTGCTCCAGCGCTTGCGTGGCCATCGGGCCGCGCCAGATCATGGCTTCGTCCTGGGCCACCAGAAAACCAATCGACATAACCTGTACGCCATAGTTTTCCATCGGTTCCATATTGGCGCCGTCCAGGCTCTCGGGGCGGCCCTCAATGCCCATCATCATCGGCACGCTCGGGCCATAAATGTCGGCATCGAGCAGACCCACACGCGCACCCTCGGATGCCAGCGCCAACGCCAGGTTGACCGCAGTGGTGCTCTTGCCCACGCCGCCCTTGCCAGATGCCACCGCCACGATGTTCTTTACTTTGGGCAACAGCTGCACACCGCGCTGCACCGCATGGGCCACGATGTTGGTGGAAATATTGACCGACACGTTGGACACACCCGCCACCGTTTTGGCTGCGTCAATGAGTGCCTTGCGAAAGCCCGCCATCTGGCTCTTGGCGGGATAGCCCAACTCCACATCAAAAGCCACGTCGCCACCCGCGACGGTGAGGTTCTTGAGCGCCTTGGCGCTCACAAAGTCGCGGCCCGTATTGGGGTCCACCACCGCCTTGAGCGCATCGAGCAGCGCCGATTCAGTCACCGTCATCACTTGTCTCCTGAAAAACGCGTAGTCTATCGAACCTCACAAGCCCATAATGCGCCCGATGTCACTCCTGCCCACGACAACACCTGCAACCCCACCTGTCACCGGTCTTCTTTTGACCGGCGGTGGCGCGCGGGCGGCCTATCAGGTGGGCGTGCTGGAGGCCATTGCAGACATTCGCGCCCAATGCGGGGCCTTGCAGGGCCCGAACCCGTTTCCCGTCATCACCGGCACCTCGGCGGGAGCGATCAATGCGTCGGCCCTGGCGTGCGGGTCTGACAACTTCGACGCCACGGTGCGCATGATTGCATCCACCTGGCGCGGCTTTCATGCCGACCAGGTGTACCGTGCCGACCACCTGAGCATGCTGCGCTCCGGTGCCACCTGGATGACGCTCCTGTCGCTGGGGTGGGTGCTGGCGCGCTGGCGGCGCGTCAAACCCCGCTCACTACTGGACAACAGTCCGCTCACATCACTGCTGCAGCGTGTAGCGCCGCTGGAGCGGCTACCCGAACTCATTCGCCTGGGCCACATGCGGGCGCTTGCCGTCACAGCGTCGAGCTACAGCTCGGGCGAGCATGTCACTTTTTTCGATGGTGACAAACGCCTGATGCCCTGGATTCGCAGCCAGCGCCTGGCAGTGCGTGACCGCATCACCCACGCCCACTTGCTGGCCTCCAGCGCCATTCCCTTTGTCTTTCCCGCCACCCAGCTGCACGTCAACGGCCGCGACGAGTACTTTGGCGATGGCTCGATGCGCCAGTCGGCACCGATGTCGCCTGCCATCCACCTCGGCGCAGAGCGCATTCTGGTGGTGGGCGCCGGCCGCATGCACGAACCCAAGGAGGCCTCCGAGGCTATTGTCAACACTGCTTACCCCAGCATTGCGCAAATTGCAGGCCATGCCCTTTCCAACATCTTTCTGGATGCACTCGCCGTCGACGTAGAGCGTGCCAAGCGCATCAACCACACCATCCAACTGGTTCCGCCAGAACTGCGCCAGACCAGCGCTCTGCGTCCGCTCGACCTGCTGGTGATCGCACCCAGCCAGCGCCTGGACAACGTGGCCGCACGCCACATTGGCGCCTTGCCCCATGCGGTGCGCACCATGCTGGGTGGGGTCGGGGTCTCCTCGCGCAAGGCCGACGTGAAAGGCTCCGCACTGGCCAGCTACCTGCTGTTTGAGTCCGGCTACACCACCGAACTCATGGCCATGGGCTACGCCGACACCCAGAACAAGCGCGCCGAGGTCTGCCAGTTCTTTGGGTTGACGGATCCACAAGTCGAACCTGCACTGGCGATTGCCGGCCCACAGTCACAAACTGACCGCCGACGTGACCCGTTGCG
>CAJBVC010000525.1 GCA_903958915.1 uncultured beta proteobacterium | reverse complement strand
ATACCTTTGACCATGCAAGCGTGCTCCCCGGCATGATGCACGCTTGCGGACACGATGGGCACACCGCCATGTTGCTGGCGGCGGCACAACACTTTGCCACCCAGCGCAATTTTGACGGCACGGTGTACCTGATCTTTCAGCCGGCTGAAGAAGGTGGTGGTGGCGCACGCGAGATGATCAAGGACGGCCCGTTCGAGCAATTTCCGATGGACGCGGTGTTTGGCATGCACAACTGGCCAGGTGCCGCGGTGGGTAACTTTGCCGCCAGCGCGGGGCCGGTGATGGCGTCAAGCAACGAATTCAAAATCACCATCCGCGGCAAGGGCGGCCATGCGGCCATGCCACACAACGGCCTCGACCCCGTGCCCGTTGCATGCCAGATGGTGCAGGCATTTCAGACCATCATCAGCCGCAACAAGAAGCCGATCGAGGCGGGCGTGATTTCGGTCACCATGGTGCATGCTGGAGAAGCCACTAACGTCATTCCTGACAGTTGCGAACTGCAGGGGACAGTGCGCACGTTCAGCATCGAACTGCTGGACATGATCGAGCAACGCATGCGCGACATGGCAGCGCACACGGCCGCCGCCTTCGGCATGGTCTGCGAATTTGAATTTGACCGTAACTATCCGCCCACCATCAATTCGGACACTGAGGCGGCGTTTGCCAGGCGCGTGCTCGCCGACATCGTCGGCGAGCAACGCGTGGGCGTACAGGAACCCACCATGGGGGCCGAGGATTTTTCTTACATGCTCATGGCCAAACCAGGGTGCTATGTATTCATTGCCAATGGCGATGGTGACCACCGCGATATGGGACATGGGGGCGGCCCCTGTATGTTGCACAATCCCAGTTACGATTTCAATGACCAGCTCATTCCTTTGGGAGCCACCTACTGGGTGCGACTTGCGGAAACCTGGCTGGCCTGATGGTGTTGGGTATGATGCGGAGCAAAAATTGCATGGGAGCGCTGGATGTCTCGATGGATTGAACTGAACCCGCATGGCCGCGCGAGCGACCTGCCCGATGCCATCCGGCGGCAAACTTCCCCGGGGGTATTTGCCTTCAGTTTTGTCCACGACGATCTGGAAATTGACAATCCGACACTGGACGTCTCTGGTCGCTACTTCGTGTCTCCGCGTGAATATGGGTTTGCCATTCGTGGATTTCAGAGTGGCAGAACTGCCTGGGCGCGCGACTTTGGCAACGGCACCATGCTGGTGGTCAATCCTGAAGGCATGTCGCATGTGCTGTCACCCAAGGTGGCCGCACGCACGCTCTTCGTGGCACCCAACGGGGATGTGCTGTACGACTCTGCGCAACCACGACGCGCGCAGCGCTATGTGCCTGAACTCGTAGAAGTACGCCTGACACTGAGTGCCACCTTTGACCTGCATGGCGAGACACCCGAGGGCGCACGCACTGTTCTGATGCGCATGCTAGATGCCGCCTTGATGGCAGGTGCGCCAACGGGCGAAACCGACGCCGTCCTGACCGAGCACCGGTTCGAGACCAGCACTGTACTTGCGGCCGAACCACCGAGCACCACCGACACGGATTTTTCGCAGTTGCTTGGACTCTGAATCAGTCCGGAAACCGCCGATAGGCCATTTGTAGCAGGCCATCAAAAATCAGGTTGTCTACCAGCTCAAATGGCACCGACATGCTGGGAGCCATCTTCCAACCGGCACCACCGGTCATGATGCAGAGCGGCTCGGCGCTGCTATGGGTGCGAACGTGTTGCACCATGCGCTCAACGGCACCGGCAATGGCATAGGTCCCGCCGCTGGTGAGTGCGTCACTGGTATTGGTGGGGAACTCCTTGACGTCACCTGTCGGTACATGCAGGCCGGCGGTGCCGGATTCCAATGCCCGCAACATGATGCCGTGCCCCGGCAGAATCAGGCCACCCAGAAACTTGCCCTGCGCGTCTATGGCTTCCACCGTGACTGCAGTGCCCACCATCACCACCACAATCGGACGTGGCTGACCCAGCGAGAGCATCCGGTGGTAGGCGCCAATCATGGCCACCCATCGGTCGGCACCCAGGCGGGTGGGGTAGTCGTAGCCGTTGTATAAACCTGCCTCTCCTTCGCTGGCCACCACCCACTGCGGCGAGACATCCCACAGCTCCATCTGCTCCTGTAACCGCAACTTGATGGCGTGTGCGGCCACGGCACAGCCAAGAATGTGCCGTGGCGCCACCAGATGCCTCCACGCACCATCGGCCAATTTGTCAATGTTTTCCAGAAACTCGGCACCTTGGGCAAGCAACACAGCGCCTGGTGCTGGACTAGCATATTGCGCCCATTTCAAGCGCGTATTGCCAATGTCCAGAGCAAGAAATGTCATGCCAGCATTATCCCTGACGCCATGGCAATCCCCGCTTGCGCCAGCCGCCCCGTTGACCCCGGTGGGCATGGTCATCTGGATCACCTTCGAAGCCTTCCAGAATGTTGTAGGCCTCCAGACCCAGCTCGGTGGCGCGCTTGGCCGCTGCCACGCTGCGCACACCACTGCGGCACAACAGCACCAGCTTGACACCAGCGGGACCGGCAGCGCGAATTTCCGCGTCAAAGGCGGGATTCATGGCCATTCCAGGCCACTGCTTCCAGGCAACAGGCACCGCACCAGGAACAAATCCAACCCATTCGCGCTCGGCGTCGGTGCGCACATCGACCAGCACGGCCTCACCCTTCGTCCACCAGGCGTATGCCAATTCGCACGCCAGATCACCAGCGTACCCGGCCACGGCACGCACGCTGTGCACCAGTTCCCCGCCTGCATCGTGACGCACACCAGAATGAAGGTTGGCGGGAACGGCCTCATCAATGCGCTTGGGCTTGGGCAAATGCAGTGCTTCCATAATGGCAACAAATTCTTCCAGCGACTTGCCCGCAAGGCGTGGGTTGTCTCGCTTTTGCGCACCGATGGTTGAGTGCGTTTTACCGTGGTAATCGTGTCCAGGCCAGACGGTGGTGCCATCCGGCAAAGTGAACAAGACCTGCGTAATACTGCGATAAAGCGCCTGGGCGCTGCCCGATTGAAAATCGGTGCGGCCACAACCGTTGATCAGCAGCGTGTCGCCAGTAAACACATGGCTGCCCCACACAAAACTCATGCCACCCGCAGTATGGCCGGGCGTATGCAACGCGCGCAATTGTTCATTGCCAAACCGCAGCACTTCGCCATCCGTGAGCTGCACTGCGGCTGTTTCGATCCCACAGCCCAGCGGCGCTGCCGTTCTTGCGCCCGTGTGCTCTGCCAGTTGGTTGGCACTGGTAATGTGGTCTGCATGGGCATGGGT
>CAJBVC010000524.1 GCA_903958915.1 uncultured beta proteobacterium | reverse complement strand
GCAACGCGATTGTCCCAAATGAGGGCAACCGAAAGCAACACGGACAGTGCCAGGGCGATGGCCAGCACGGCCACGTGTTCTTGATGGTCGCCGACCACGCCCACCACCGCCATCGCGGTGAGCAAGGTGGCAACCAGCAAGACCAGTTTCCACTGGATCGATAGTCTTCTGTGTCCGAGCATGGGGATACTTGTGTCGACCGGGGTTTATGGCAGGCACAGCCGCTGCACCGCATCCACCAGTTGTTCCGGCTGGAACGGCTTGCTGACCCAGGCCTTTGCTCCTGCGGCGCGGCCTTCTGCTTTACTGTCTTCACTCGAAACGGTGGTCAACATGATGACGGGCGTGAATTTGCAGGCGGGCATCTGCTTGACCGCTTTCAGGAAGCTGATGCCGTCCATGTTGGGCATGTTGACATCGGTGATGATCAGATTCACCTTCTGGCCCTTGAGCTTGGCCAGCGCGTCGACGCCGTCGATGCTTTGGAGCACGTCATAGCCAGCACCCCGCAGGGCAATGCCCAGAACATTGCGCATGGAGGCCGAGTCGTCAACGACCATAATTGTTTTAGGCATGGGGTTTAGTTCCTCGCGTAGGTTGGTTGAAAAGTGGGCTTAAAACCCGAGCGATGCCAACATGCTGTCGACATCGTTTTGCTGCAGCGCCTTGGCTGGCACTTGGGGACCAGCGAGCCCGACTTGCGATCGATCCAGGGCCAGATGCTCGGGTGCGCTATGCATCAAGAGGCTCAGCAGTTGTTGCTCGGTCTGGCTGATGATGGCAATCACCTTCTTGATGACCTGGCCAGACAGGTCCTGAAAGTCCTGCGTCATCATGATGTCGCTCAGAACCGCGTTCTGCGCATCGGCAAAGCTGGCTGCCTCGGTGCTGAACATCTGCGCTATCGCCATCACGTCGTCCACCTCGTCGCTACGCCCCTGGGCGCGCTTGCGAATGGATTCAATTTCTGCGGCCATGGCTTGGCTGCCCGTCTTGAAGCTTTGGCAGGCCGGTTGCGCCACGTCAATCAGGTCGAGCACGCGGGTAGCGGCCTGCTCGGTCATCTGGCCCACGTGGGTCAGGCGGTCGCGGGCATCGGGTATTTCGTGGGTAATTTCGACCAGGCCTTGGGTCAGGCCGAGCTCACTCATGGCATGGTGCAGGGTGCGGGTAATTTGGCCAAGCTCCTTGAAAGCTTGATCCGCAGTGATCGCGTTGGCAGTGACGTTCATGTAAGTCCCTTGCGTTTGAAAATTGCTTCCACTTTGTCTTTCAGCGTGGCGCTGGTAAATGGCTTCACGATGTAGCCGTCGGCCCCTGCTTGCGCGGCTTCGATGATGTTCTCCTTGCGCGCCTCGGCGGTCACCAGCAGGAAGGGCAAGTGTTGGAGATGGACTGAGTTGCGCACCGACTTGAGCAACTCCAGGCCCGTCATCTTGGGCATGTTCCAGTCGCTCACGACAAACTGGAAGCTGCCGCTTTCCAGCTTGCGCAAGGCCTCGACCCCGTCTTCCGCCTCGGATAACTGCTCAAACCCTGCCTCGCGCAACAGGTTGGAAACGATGCGGCGCATGGTGGCGAAGTCATCCACGACCAAGACGGAGAATTTGGAGAAATCCATGTG
Organism: uncultured beta proteobacterium; assembly: GCA_903958915.1. Lineage (GTDB taxonomy): Bacteria > Pseudomonadota > Gammaproteobacteria > Burkholderiales > Burkholderiaceae_C > Allorhodoferax. Next base: position 196 of record CAJBVC010000524.1, on the reverse strand, counting down.
CGATTCTTTGCTTGCAGGGTTTTATTTTATCGAATTAAATCGTTTGCAATCATTTTTTGCTGATTTTTGCTGATTTGTGTCAACTAAATGAACTTTAATGCGGTAGTGGTGCGGCTATTTGCGCACCGAAGCAAACTAGTTCATTGACAAGTCCTTCTGCACGACCCGTGAAACGGCAACCCGGTGCTGTGTGATC
>CAJBVC010000523.1 GCA_903958915.1 uncultured beta proteobacterium | reverse complement strand
TGGGACCATGGCACGCGTTTTGAAGACCATGGCCGCAACATGCTGATTGCCGCGACCATCATGTTCTTTGTGGCGCAGGTTCCACCGCAGCGGCTGATGGCGCTGGCAGTGCCTTTGTATGTCGTGGGGGTTAGCCTGCTGGTAGCGGTGGCCATCTTTGGCATCACCAAAAAGGGTGCCCGACGTTGGCTGAATGTGGGCATCACGATCCAACCCAGCGAAATTCTGAAAATCGCGATGCCGTTGATGCTGGCCTGGTGGTTCCAAAAGCGCGAGGGCCAGATGCGGCCGCTCGACTTTGGCGTCGCCGCACTCTTGCTAGGCGTGCCGGTAGGCCTGATCATCAAGCAGCCAGACCTGGGGACCGCGCTGCTGATTCTGGCGGCTGGTCTGTCGGTGATTTTCTTTGCTGGCATGAGCTGGAAGCTGGTGATTCCGCCGGTGGTGCTGGGCGTGGTGGGCATCACCCTGCTGGTGGTGCTGGAGCCGCAGTTGTGCGCCGATGGCGTGCGCTGGCCGGTGTTGCACGACTACCAGCAACAGCGCATCTGCACCCTGCTGGACCCCACACGCGACCCGCTGGGCAAGGGGTTCCACATCATCCAGGGCATGATCGCCATCGGTTCTGGCGGCGTGTTTGGCGTGGGCTTCATGCAGGGTACGCAAACGCATCTGGAGTTCATCCCCGAGCGCACGACCGACTTTATCTTTGCTGCGTTCTCCGAGGAGTTTGGCCTGCTCGGCAATCTGTGTCTGATTGGCGCTTTCACTTTCCTGATTCTGCGCGGTCTGGCCATTGCGCTGGAAGCTCCCACCCTGTTTTCGCGCCTGCTCGCTGGCAGCGTGACCATGATTTTCTTCACCTATGCCTTTGTCAATATGGGCATGGTCAGCGGCATTGTGCCGGTCGTGGGCGTGCCGTTGCCCTTCATCAGCTATGGCGGTACCGCGATGGTGACGCTCGGTTTGGCCGTCGGGATATTGATGGCGATTGCGAACTCAAAACGACTCGTTCAATCCTAGAGCCCTCGTTCTCTCTCGCTGGTCCGTGGGTCCGGTGCCCGGTGGCCTCATCAGTCCCTGCTGGGCCAGCAAATCGGCCACCAGGCACCGGACTCACGGACCGGGAATTTGCCTTCACCCAAGCCGAAAATTCGTTGCAGCCTAGAATCAACCCATGATTTCACGCGAACCCACTATTGAACGCCTGGCTACGGCCAAGGCCTTGTTGTTGACTCCCTTCGGGCTCGATGAAACCCATTTGGCCCGGGCGCTGGCTGAGATCAAGGCGCACAAGGTCGATGAGGCGGACCTGTACTTCCAGTACACCCGCAGTGAGGGCTGGAGTCTGGAAGAAGGCATCGTCAAGACAGGATCCTTCAGCATTGACCAGGGCGTGGGCGTGCGGGCCGTCAGTGGCGAAAAGACCGCGTTTGCCTATTCCGATGATATTTCCGAGGCTTCGCTGCTGGATGCCGCCCGAACTGTGCGGTCCATTTCGGCTGTAGCGCAGAAGGGGCGTGCGCGAGTAGCTACTGAAAAGATAGCAAAAGCGCGATCCCTCTACACGCCCACCGATCCCATCTCCACGCTGGACAGCGCCACCAAGGTGGCCTTGCTCGGCAAGGTTGAAGCGCTGGCGCGCGCCAAAGACCCGCGTGTGGCGCAGGTGATGGCCGGCTTGGCCAGTGAATACGATGTGGTGATGGTGGCGCGCGCCGACGGCACACTGGCCGCCGATGTGCGTCCGCTGGTACGCATGTCGGTCACCGTGATTGCCGAACACAAGGGCCGACGTGAAGTGGGCTCCTCCGGTGGCGGTGGCCGCTTTGGCCTGGCTTACTTTGACGATGCGCAGATTGGCAAGTACGTGGACGAGGCGGTGCACGCGGCGCTGACCAATCTGGAGGCGCGCCCCGCGCCTGCCGGCGAGATGACCGTGGTTTTGGGACCGGGTTGGCCGGGCATCCTGCTGCACGAAGCCATCGG
>CAJBVC010000522.1 GCA_903958915.1 uncultured beta proteobacterium | reverse complement strand
GCGCGGCCAATGTCGTGCAGAAAGGCGTGCTCGGGGCCCACGCCCGGGTAGTCCAGTCCTGCGCTGATGCTGTGGGTTTCAGTGACCTGGCCGTTCTCGTCCTGCAGCACATAGGTGCGGTTGCCGTGCAGCACACCGGGACTGCCGCGCTGGATGCTGGCCGAGTGCTTGCCGCTGTCCATGCCTTCGCCCGCCGCCTCCACGCCGATCAGTCGGGTCTTTTCATGCGGGATATACGGGTGAAAGATGCCCATGGCATTTGACCCGCCACCGACACAGGCAATCACCGCATCGGGCTGTTCACTGGCGCAGCCGGCGGACTTCAGCATCTCGGGCATCTGCACCAGGCACTCCTCGCCGATAACACTCTGAAAGTCGCGCACCATCATCGGGTAGGGGTGGGGGCCCGCCACGGTACCGATGATGTAGAAGGTGTTGTCCACATTGGCGACCCAATCGCGCATGGCCTCGTTCAAGGCGTCCTTGAGGGTCTTGCTGCCGCTCTCCACCGGCACTACGGTGGCACCCAGCAGCTTCATGCGGTAGACATTGGGGCTTTGGCGCTTCACGTCTTCACTGCCCATATAGACCACACATTCCAGGCCGTAGCGGGCGCAGATGGTCGCCGTTGCCACGCCGTGTTGCCCAGCCCCGGTTTCGGCAATCACCCGCGGCTTGCCCATACGCTTGGCCAGCATGGCCTGGCCAATGGTGTTATTGATCTTGTGCGCACCGGTATGGTTGAGATCCTCGCGCTTGAGAAAAATCTGCGCCCCCCCCATCTCCCGGCTCATGCGCGCCGCGTGGTACACCGGGGAAGGACGCCCCACAAAGTGCGCCAGTTCGGATTTGAATTCCGCCAGAAACGCCGGTTCATGCTGGTATTTCGCATAGGCGTCCTTGAGCTCATTGATGGCGTGGGTCAGCGTCTCAGAAACAAAGCTGCCCCCATACTTGCCAAAGTGCCCAGAAACATCAGGTTGGTGATAGTCGTACATATAAAAAGAAAATAAAGAATTTCGGCCCGTAGAAGCGTAGCCGAAGCGAGATAACAAAATGGGCTGTTAAAGCCCCCTCTCTCGCCCAGGGGGGCGAGAGAGGGCGGGGGGAGAGAGTGGGGAGTCCACGAGTGGGGTGTTAAACAAAGCATCCGCAGCCCGAACCGCCGCCACAAACTGAAAAATCTTCTCAGCATCCTTGATGCCTTTGAGCGGCATCCCCTGAGCATTTACGGCTTCAACACCGGAGCTCACATCCACAGCCAGCGACCTACAGCGCGGCCGTACCTGACGGATCCCATCGCCCACGTTTGCAGGTGTGAGTCCACCACTCAAGACGAGGTGAGCGTCGACGTTTGGAGGAAGCCGTGACCAATTGAATGTTTTCCCGCCACCGCCATAACCGTCGACATGGGCGTCGAGCAGAATAGCCTGGGCATTTGAATAAGTAGCTGCAAATTGTACGAGGTCAAAGTCCGGCGCGCCTTCGCCCAGCGGGATGCGGGCGGCGCGCACCCAGGGTCGGCTGTTGTTGAGGGTGGCCACAGCACAATCCTGCGCCGATTCATCACCATGAAATTGAACCGTAGCGCCCGGAACGCTTGCGCAGGCAGCTATTATTTCCGTAGCAGGCGCATTGACGAACAATAGTACCGGAGTGATGTAAGGCGGCAACCGTCTGGCCAATTCGGCAGCGCGCGCCACGCTGACATAGCGCGGGCTCTTCGGGTAGAGATTCAGGCCGATCGCGTCAGCCCCCGCCCTGACCGCCGCGTCAACATCCTCTTCCCTGGTGAACCCGCAAATCTTGATGCGGGTGCGCGTGAGCGTGGGGGCGTTGTCTTGTGTCATGGCAGCCCATCATACGCAGCGGTGCGATCAGGGATGCCCCACTTCGGGTCGTAGCGCGGCCCGAGAAAATACAAACCGTCCGGTGAGAATGTGGGTGCTGCGACACGGCGGTCTCGTGCTAGCAGAACTTCGGCCATCCAGGTCACCGGTTTTCTTCCTTGTCCGATCTGGACCAGACAGCCCATGATGTTGCGGATCATGTGGTGCAAAAAGGCATTGGCTTCGAACTCGATGCGCCAATAGGCACCACGTTGGCTCATGCTCACTTCCATCAATGTCTTGATCGGCGAGAGCGCCTGGCACTGCGAAGCCCGAAAAGATGTGAAATCGTGTTCGCCCAGGAGCACATTCGCCGCCTGCTGCATGGCGTGGGGGTCGAGATTGTGGAAAGTCCAGCCCACCCGCCCATGGTCCACGCTCGGTCGCACGGGCGATGCATAGAGCACATAGGCATAGCGGCGCGAGGTTGCGCAGGCACGGCAGTGGAAGGCATCGGTGGTGTGCACAGCCCACTGCACGGCGATATCGCGCGGCAGGTTGGCATTGGTGCCACGTACCCAGGAATAGGTGTCCCGGTCCAGTTCGGTGTCAAAGTGCACCACCTGCATGATGCCGTGCACACCGGCATCGGTGCGACCGGCGCACAGGGTAGAGACCCGTTGGGTGGTGAATTTGCCCAGTGCCGCTTCGAGCTTGTCTTGCACCGTCTGGCCCGACAACTGGCTTTGCCAGCCCTGGTAGCCACTGCCGTTGTAGCTAACTCCCAGGGCTACACGCACCACTGGCCTCGGGTCGTATCAGTGGTCTGCAATGACGAAGCGAATCAGCCCAGATTGGCCAACGCACGTTGCGCCTTGGCACGCATCTCACCGGTGGCCTCGGCCATGACTTCTTCGATCAGCGCACGCGCGCCGTCTTCGTCGCCGATGGAAACAAATTCGTCGGCCAGTGCCAACTTGGTTTCCAGCGGGTCTTCACCGGTGCTATCGGGTGCCTGGGTAGACATTTCGATGTCGGGCAACAAAGCTGGCTCGATCGGTGCCGAAGCCGCAGGTGCAGGCGGGTCCAGGTCCAGCGACAGCGAACCCATGTCAAATTCGAGCATGCCTTCATCTTTTTTGACGGGTTCCGGCGTCGGTGCCGGTATCTGCGCCGTAGGTGGCTCAAGGTCCGGCAGTGCCATGTCATCCGCGCCTGGCATGCTCAGGCCGTCCATGGATACGGGAACGTCCGGCAGGTCGGGCAGATCCGGCGCCGCTGGCGATGAAGTCAACTCGCCAGGGCCAGACAAATCGAAGTCCAGGGAGTTGTCGTCGGAGGCAGGAGCCGCTGCCAGCGCCGGGGCTTGCATCTTCACGGTGGGTTCCGTAGCGGATGGTGGTAGCGTGCTGCCGGTCAGGTCACTGATCGCACTGGCGGGCTCGTCGTCGAGCGAGAAGTCCAGATCGAGGTCCAGGTCCATCGCGCCGGGTGCCGCCGCGGTCAACTCCGGATGGGCGCTTTGGGCAACGGTGGCACCAAACTGGGAAGCGACCGCTGCGCTGGCCAGGGCTGGACCATCCATGTTGGCCGGAGTACCGCCGGGCTGGTACAACGGATTGGCCGGATCAATGCTCAGGCCGAGTTCGCAAATGCGGGTCCAGTCGGGGCTGTTGTTGCCGGTCAGTTTGAACGCCTGCGTGGCGCTGGCTTCAAAGCTCCGGGCGTCGCGTCGCTTGGCGAAAATCTCCATCAGCTTGGTGTGGATGGCGAGCCTGCCAGGATTGGTCCGCACCGCTTCCTTGAGAATCTCTTCAGCCTGCAGGTCACGACCGTAGGCCATGTAGACATCGGCCTCAGCGACCGGGTCGACGTCGTCGGCAGCATCGAGTTGGCTGGGTGAGTACACCATGGACGATCCGCTGGCGGGCCCATCGCTGCTGGTGTCCACGCGCTGTCCGCCGCTGGCACCAAAAAAGGAGTCTGGCTGCAAGCGGCTTTCAATAAAGGAACTGTCAACCTGGTTGGACCCCTTCTTTTGCCGCTTGCGGTAATAGAACAGGCCACCGCCCAGCAATGCCAGCAGCCCTGCACCGGCGGCAGGGATGAGCGGATCTTCAAACATATCGTCCAAGAACCCGGGCTCCTCCATTGGAATGGGTGCCACTGCCGGAGCAGGGCTGGACGCAGCGGACGCTGCCGGCGATGGCGCCGATGCGACAACGGCTGGCGGCACGCTTGCCGAAGCAGCCACGGCTATGCCTGGTTTGGATGCCGCTGGGCTTGGAGCTGCACTGGCCGCGGGTGCGGACGCCGGCGCAATTGCAGCCGAGGCTTTCTTCAGATCGCTGATATTTTTTGCAATTTCCGCTGCGCGAGCGGCGGCTTCCTTGTCAGCACGCTCGCGGGCAATCCTGGACTCCGCCTCCTTGGCCTGCACGCCACCCTTGGACAGGGTCAATTTGTCGGGAGTTGCAGCAGAGGGTTTTTTGTCTTCAACCTTGGCCTGCACCTTGCCGCTGGCGCTGCGGTCAGCGGCACTCACCGCAGCGGCAGGGGCATTGGTGGCCAGTGTGCTGCGGAAACTGTTGAAGTTCTTGCTCTGGGTTGCGAGCACGCGGGTGGCTTCGGTGGGGGACACCGATAACGCCTGTTCGCTGCTGGGAATCTGAACGACCGCCCCCGCGCGAATACGGTTGATGTTGCCGTCAATGAAGGCCTCAGGGCTGGAACGCAGCAATGCGACCAGCATCTGGTCCAGTGACACGCTGGCGCTTTTGTTATTGGCAGCGATTTTGCTGGCGGTATCACCGGCTTTGACAAGCACCTGTCTTCCGGCGTCCGGGTCCGCTGCAGGTGCGGGCCGGGCTGCTGGGGGGGTAATTGGGGCGGGCTTGCTGGCCGGCGGGCTGCGCACTGGGTCGGGTGCCACTGCAGCGGCCGGGGGAGATGCAAAACTGCGCAACGGTGCAGCAGGTGCCGGTGCCGGAG
>CAJBVC010000521.1 GCA_903958915.1 uncultured beta proteobacterium | reverse complement strand
TTCACTCAAGCCGGAGTCAATGTCTTGCGGCAGCTCGTAGGCAGCACGGTAGCTGCGCGGCGCACCTTCTTTGCTGTTGATGCGAACGATGGCGCCTTCGATGCCAATCGACAGTTGCTCCTTGGCAATTCCGGGTACATCGAGGCTGAAGGTGAACGAGGTGTCGTCTTGTGTGTAGGCGCAAGCCTTGCCGCGGGTGGCGCGCAATGCATCGTCCATAAAGCGCTCGAGCGTGGGACCAGGGTTGGCATAGGTTTGGCGACGCAGGGCGGGGTGGGCGGTAGCAAAAAACATGGTAGTACTCCTAGTACACTGCGCGGCGCTCACCGTGAGCCCCGCATGGACCTAAGCTGTGTCTTCTCTGACTGAATTCAAGAAATATTTGCCATGTTTATTGTTCTGCCTCGGGTCTTGAAAACCTGTTTGCAAGCGCTATGTGCGCTGCTTTTTTCAGCGGCTTGCATTGCAGCGCCCGCGTCCTCAACGCCGATCAAGCTGGCGCTGGTGGAGGGCTTAAGTGGCCCCAACGCGAACGCCGGGGAAGCGGTCTATCGCAATCTGCTGTGGGCGGTGGAGCGCGTGAATGCCCGTGGTGGCGTGAAACTCCCGCTGTCTCAGGGGGGAAACCGTTTGCTGGCGCTGGAACGCTTCGACAGCAAAGGACAAAGTGAAGAGGCCTTGTCGGCGTTGCGCTCGGCGATCGATAGTGGCGCTCGGTTAGTGTTGCAGGGCAATTCGTCCGCCAACGCGCTGGCGCTGATTGATGCCATCAACAAGCACAACGAACGCGATCCGGCGCGCCGTGTGCTGTTTCTCAACTATTCGGCAGTAGACCCTACGCTGACCAACGAGAAGTGCAGCTTCTGGCACTTTCGTTTCGATGCCCACGCGGACATGCGCATGGCCGCACTCATGGAGGTGCTGCGCGAGGACCGTGCGGTCAAGAGCGTCTATCTCATCGGCCAGGATTACAGTTTTGGGCAGGCGGTGCTGCGTGAAGCGCGACGCCAGATTGGCGAGCAACGCGCGGATGTGCAAATTGTGGGAGACGAGCTGCACCCGATGGCGCGGGTCAAGGATTTTCTTCCCTATGCGGCCAAGATCAAGGCCAGCGGGGCACAGGCGGTGTTGACAGGCAACTGGGGTAATGACCTGACTTTGCTGGTCAAGGCGGCACGCGATGTGGGGTTTGATGGCAAGTTCTACACGTTTTACGGCAATGCCCTGGGTGCGCCTGCTGCCATCGGTGAGGCGGGCGTTGGCAAAGTGCTGGCCGTCGCCGACTGGTTGCCCAATGTGCAGACGCCGACCAGTGAGGCTTTTTACCGCGCATTTCGCCAGCGTTTCCCCCAAAGTGCCGACGATTATGTGCATATGCGCATGCAGTTGCTGGTCGAAGCTCTGGTCAGGTCGATCGAGGCGGTTGGCGGTCGAGCCGGCAAGGATGCTATGGATTTAGTAGCTGTTGCCGCACAACTGGAGGGCCTTAGCATTGAATTGCATGGGCAAAAAGGGATCATGCGAGCCGCTGACCACCAATTCCAGCAACCCCTGGTGGTGGGCATGATGGATCGCCAGGGTACACCGGGCGTCAAGTTTGATGTGGAAGGGTCGGGCTACGGTTTTCGCGTGGTCAAGACGATTTCCGCCAGCGCGGCGGAAATGCCGACGTCGTGCAAGATGCAGCGGTACTGACGAACTCAAGCTATAATTGAGCGGCTTTGCATAGGGCAGGGCGCACGCTCCAAGCAGTTCCAGCCTGGGGCGCAAGTTCTAAATCGGTTTCCGGCGTTTGTCGTTGGGACCGCAATTCAAGGAAAAAGACATGATTCTCTCCAGCATTAAAGCTGCTGTTGTCAAAGACAACGCCCGTAGCGCCGGTGACACCGGTAGCCCCGAAGTGCAAGTGGCCCTGCTCACAGCACGCATCAACGAGTTGACACCCCATTTCAAGACCCACGCCAAGGACCACCACGGTCGCCGTGGCTTGTTGCGCATGGTGAGCCGTCGCCGCAAATTGCTGGACTACCTCAAGTCCAAGGACGCTGACCGCTATACCGCGCTGATTGCCAAACTGAATCTGCGTAAGTAAGCATTGAATACAACGACGAACGCCTGAGTTAGGTATCTAGCTCAGGCGTTTTTCACTTCGGAGACGGCAAAAACAGTGCGAAGCTGTGTCATTCCACGGAAATTTGGTCGAGTTTCTCTGGAATGGCATCGTGGACTGTGAAGGCGAATCCGGGCTTGGGCGAGGTGGCCTCTACCTTCCAGAAACTTCCCAAACTCAACGGAGATAGAAGATGACAATGTTCAAAAAAGTTACCAAGACCTTTCAGTGGGGCCAGCACACGGTCACCATGGAAACCGGCGAGATCGCCCGTCAGTCCACCGGCGCTGTATTGCTGGACATGGATGGCACGGTTGTCTTGGCGACGGTTGTGGCCAGGACCGAAGGCAAGGCCGGCCAGGATTTCTTCCCCCTGACAGTCGATTACCTCGAAAAAGCCTATGCTGCCGGCAAGATCCCGGGCAGCTTCTTCAAACGTGAAGGCCGACCCAGCGAGTTTGAGACGCTGACCAGTCGCCTGATTGACCGCCCGATTCGCCCGCTGTTCCCCGAAGGTTTCTTCAACGAGGTGCACGTCGTTGTGCACACGGTGTCGTTGAATCCTGAAGTCGACGCAGACATTGCCTCGCTGATTGCTGTCAGCGCTGCTTTGTCCATTAGCGGCGTGCCGTTCAATGGCCCCATCGGTGCGGCCCGCGTGGGCTATGTCAATGGTGAATACGTGTTGAACCCTGGCCAGACCGCACGCAAGGACTCGATTCTGGATCTGGTCGTTGCCGGTACTGAATCTGCCGTGCTGATGGTTGAATCCGAGGCCCAGCAACTGTCCGAAGAAATCATGTTGGGCGCTGTGGTTTATGGCCATGAGCAGGGCAACATCGCTATCAATGCCATCCACGAGCTCGTGCGTGATGCGGGCAAACCGGTGTGGGACTGGAAAGCTCCCGCCAAAGATGAAGCGTTGATTGCCAAGATCGACGGCCTGGCCAAAGCCAAGCTGGAAGCTGCCTACCAGATTCGCAACAAACAAGCCCGCACCCAGGCCTGCCGCGCAGCCTACTCTGAAGTCATGGCTGCACTCAAGGCCGACGGTACTGCGTTTGATTCCGTCGCTATCGAAGGTTTGCTATTTGAAATCGAAGCCAAGATTGTGCGTGGCCAGATCCTGGCGGGCGAGCCCCGCATTGACGGTCGCGATACCCGCACCGTGCGTGCCATCGAGATCCGCAATGGCGTGCTGCCCCGTACCCACGGTTCGGCCCTGTTTACCCGTGGCGAGACCCAGGCTCTGGTAGTTACAACCCTGGGCACCGAGCGCGATGCGCAACGTATCGACGCCTTGAGCGGTGACTACGAAGAGCGCTTCATGCTGCACTACAACATGCCTCCTTTCGCCACCGGCGAGACCGGTCGCGTGGGTACGCCCAAGCGTCGCGAAATCGGCCACGGCCGTCTGGCCAAGCGTGCTCTGGTGGCCTGCCTGCCCAACAAGGAAGACTTTCCGTACACCATGCGCGTGGTGTCTGAAATCACCGAGTCCAATGGTTCCTCGTCGATGGCTTCTGTTTGCGGCGGCTGCCTCTCTTTGATGGATGCTGGTGTCCCCATGAAGGCGCACGTGGCCGGTATCGCCATGGGCCTGATCAAGGAAGACAACCGCTTTGCGGTGCTGACCGACATCCTGGGTGATGAAGATCACCTGGGCGACATGGACTTCAACGTCGCCGGTACCACCAACGGTATTACCGCTTTGCAGATGGATATCAAGATCCAGGGCATTACCAAGGAAATCATGCAAGTTGCCTTGGCGCAGGCCAAGGAAGCGCGCATGCACATCCTGGGCAAGATGCAGGAGGCCATGGCCGAGGCCAAGACTGAAGTTTCCAACTTCGCACCGCGCCTGTTCACCATGAAGATCAACCCCGAGAAAATTCGTGACGTGATCGGCAAGGGCGGCGCAGTGATCCGTGCGCTGACCGAAGAAACAGGGTGCCAGATCAACATTGAGGAAGACGGCACCATCACCATCGCTTCTGCAGACCCCGAGAAAGCTGAAATGGCCAAGCGCCGCATCGAGCAGATCACCGCGGAAGTAGAAATTGGCAAAACCTATGAAGGCCCGGTCACAAAGATTCTCGATTTCGGCGCGCTGATCAACCTGTTGCCCGGCAAGGACGGACTGTTGCACATCAGCCAGATCGCCCACGAACGTGTCGAGAAGGTCACGGATTACCTGTCTGAAGGTCAGATCGTCAAGGTCAAGGTTTTGGAGACCGATGAAAAGGGCCGTATCAAGCTGTCCATGAAGGCCTTGCTGGAGCGTCCGCAGCAGAATTCTGACCAGGGTTAATGCTACTGTTTCGATAGCTGCTTACGCACCGCTGGTAAGCGCTATCGAACGTTTCGCTATGAACGTTATTGAGATTTCATCATTCGGTTCGCCAGACGTGCTTCGACTGGCGCAGCGTCCTGCGCCTGTTGCTGGCGTGGGTGAAGTCCTGATTCGCGTGTCGGCCAGCGGTATCAACCGCCCTGATGTGTTGCAGCGCGCTGGTGCTTATCCCCCGCCACCGGGTGCTTCGGATATCCCGGGGCTTGAAGTTGCTGGCACGATCATGGACGGCGACCCGGCCGCTATGCAGGAGGCCGGCATGCGCGTGGGGGACCGCGTGTGTGCGCTGGTGTCTGGTGGCGGGTACGCCGAGTTGTGCGTCGCTCCGGTGGGGCAGTGCCTGCCAGTGCCAGCCGGCCTGACCGATGTCGAGGCCGCGTCATTGCCGGAGACGTTTTTCACCGTCTGGAGCAATGTGTTTGACCGGGGTCGCCTGCAACGTGGCGAAACCCTGCTGGTTCAGGGTGGGTCTAGCGGTATCGGTGTAACAGCCATTCAGTTGGCCAAGGCGATGGGCGCGACCGTCATTGTGACTGCCGGAAATGACGCCAAATGTGCCGCGTGCATTGATATGGGTGCCGATCATGCGATTAACTACCGGTCGCAGGACTTTCAGGCGGAAGTGATGCGATTGACCGATGGGCGTGGCGCGGATGTGATTTTGGATATGGTGGCGGGCGATTACATTGCCAAAGAGATCGGCTGCATGGCAGAGGATGGACGTCTGGTGATCATTGCGGTGCAGGGCGGTGTTCAATGTGAGGTCAATGCCGGTGTTCTGATGCGCAAGCGGCTGACCATTACGGGGTCCACCCTGCGTGCGCGGCCGGTTGCTTTCAAGGCTTCTATTGCCAAGGCTTGTCTCGCGCATGTGTGGCCACTGCTGGCGTCTGGGCTTATCAAGCCGGTCGTTCACAGCACCTTTGGACCTGGTGAGGCGGCGCAGGCGCATGCCTTGATGGAGTCCAACGCGCATATTGGAAAGATTGTTTTGAACTGGAGAGCGGCATGAAGAAGAAACTGATTGCAGGAAACTGGAAGATGAATGGCACGCTGGCGGCCAACGAGACGCTGGTACGAGCGCTTGTGGCAGGTGGTGCCGGCCAGGGTTGTCTGGTGGCGGTGTGTGTTCCGGCGCCCTATCTGGCGCAGGTGCAGGCGTTGACGGCTGGTACCGGTGTTGACCTGGGTGCCCAGGACGTTTCCCAGCACGAAGCGGGCGCCTATACGGGCGAAGCGTCGGCGACGATGTTGCGGGACTTTGGCGTGCGCTATTGCCTGGTGGGCCATTCTGAGCGTCGCCAGTACCATGGGGAAAGTGATGCCGTTGTTGCCACGAAGGCGCAAAGGGCTTTAGCGGCAGGAATTACACCTGTCGTATGTGTGGGTGAAACCCTGGCCGAGCGCGAGGCGGGACTTACAGAAGAGGTCGTCAAGCGACAGCTGGCGGCAGTGATTCACACCAACGGCCATTGCATCAGTGAAATCGTGGTGGCCTATGAACCGGTCTGGGCCATTGGCACCGGGAAAACCGCCAGCACAGAGCAGGCACAGCAGGTGCACGCGGTATTGCGCACGCAATTGCGCGCAGCAACCCCGCATGCGGACAAAATGCACATCCTCTATGGTGGAAGCATGAACGCGGCCAACGCAGCCCAATTGCTGTCACAAGCAGACATCGACGGCGGATTGGTGGGCGGTGCTGCGCTCAAGCCGGCAGATTTCCTGGCCATCATTGCCGCTGCACAGTGATGGCAGTTGAAGTAGTTACCAAATTTTGGAGTGAAGAATGAATGTAGTTTTGACTATTATTTTGACGGTGCAAATGCTGTCTGCCCTGGCCATGATCGGGCTGATTCTGGTGCAACACGGCAAAGGTGCTGACATGGGCGCTGCTTTTGGTAGCGGCGGTTCGGGCAGCCTGTTTGGAGCCAGCGGTAGTGCGAACTTTCTGTCGCGCACGACCGCAGTTTTAGCCACCATATTTTTCGTATGTACGTTGGCTTTAGCCTACTTCGGCAATCTTCGTCCAGCAAGTTCCGGCAGCGTACTGGAGGGGCCTGCGGCGGTCGCTCCAATGCCTCTCGAAGTGCCGGTGGTGCCTGCGGCACCGGCTTCTGGCGCTGCACAAATCCCTGCCAAATAGCGATTGCTCGGATCACCAGCTTTATTGCTTTGTCCCTCACGGAGACGGGTGAAATTCAGGGTAAACTCTAGGCTTGTCTGGAAAGCAAAAATCCAATCGGGTTCCTCAAGCAATTCGGGCAAACAAAGCAGCCGTCGTGGTGAAATTGGTAGACACGCTATCTTGAGGGGGTAGTGGCGAGAGCTGTGCGAGTTCGAGTCTCGCCGACGGCACCAAATGGTTATTTTGCACTTCTTGTTTTGCTTGAGGTGCACACAAAGGTC
>CAJBVC010000520.1 GCA_903958915.1 uncultured beta proteobacterium | reverse complement strand
CCATAGGCCGCGCCAAACTTGGCCATCCACACAAACATGATGATGCACAACTCCTGCGCCCAACCCATGTGGAGGGACAGCAACCAGTCCTGCACGCCAGGAATGGCAAACCCTGTGGCGTAGCGGTGCATCACCGAGGCAAAGATGATCAGCGTCGCCGCCCCCATGAGGAAAGTGATGATCCACTCCTCCAGGTGATCCAAAAATTTCATAGCGAGTCTCCTTGAAGTGACAAAAAAGCCCGGACTGCGGTCCGGGCTTTTCGGGGCTGGTTAGAGCTTGGCCGGATCAAAGCCGGTCTCTTTGTAGATGCTCTGGATCAGCTCTTTGCCGATGCGCGATTCCATTTCGGAATGCACTTTCACAGTGGCTTTCTTGAACTCGGTCCGTTCGGCAGCAGTAGGCGTGTAAATCGTTGTTTTCCCCGACTTCTTCACCGCCTCCAGGCCAGCGTCATTCTCTTTCTTGGCCACGTCATTGGCGAACTTGGTGGCTTCTACCATCGCTTCTTCAAGCTGCTTGCGAATGTCGGCGGGCAGGCCATCCCAGAACTTCTTGTTGGTAATGACCGCATAGCCCAGATAGCCGTGCTCGGTGAGGGTCAAGTGCTTTTGCACCTCGTGCATTTTTTGGGTGTAGAGGTTGGAAATGGGGTTTTCCGTGCCGTCGACCACACCGGTCTGCAGGGCCTGGTACACCTCGGAGAAGGCCAGCACCTGGGGCAGACTTCCCAATGCGCGCATCTGCGACTCAAGCACCTTGGACGACTGGATGCGCATCTTCAGTCCCTTCATGTCCGCTGGGGTCTTCATCGGTTTGTTGGAGGAGAACGATTTGAAGCCGTTGTCCCAATAGGCCAGTCCACGGATGCCCTTGGGTTCAAGTTTGTCGAGTAGCATCTTGCCGGCCGGTCCCTGCGTCACCTTATGCAGTTCGTTGTAGTCGTCAAAGATGTAAGGCAGGTCAAACACCTCGAACTCTTTGACGCCTAACGGGCCGAACTTGGCCAGTGACGGTGCCAGCATCTGCACAGCACCAATCTGCAGCGCTGCCAGTTCTTCATGGTCTTTGTAAAGTGTGCTGTTGGCGTAGACCTCAATCTTGACCTTGCCCTTGGTGAGCTCTTCGGCTTTCTTCTTGAAGAAATCGGCGGCATGGCCCTTGGGCGTGTCGTTGGCCACCACGTGGCTGAACTTGATGACGATAGGCGCCTGGGCAAAAACCGGCAGGCTGAGAGCTGCTGCGGCAGCCACGGCAAGCAGGGTATGCAGGGAAGTACGACGTTTCATGGAAAGCTCCTCGGGTTGTAATGGAGCCATTGTCGGAAGTCTGGATTCCCCCGCCAATTGTGGATTTCCACATTTCTGCTACCAATACTGTCCCAGCCAGTTGTGCCCGTGCCCTAAACTCTTTGCCCATGTCCGCCACGTTCAGCGCCCCCCCCAAGGCCGTGCACACCTCGGTGCTGCGCCGCAGTGTGTGGGCATGGCCACTGGTGCTGGCGCTGGTTTTTGTCGGTTTGGTAGCGCGCTGGCTCCAATGGTCGGATGAACAGGAACGCGAAGAGGACCGGCGCAACTTGATTGCCGATGTCCTGACACTGGAAACCCGCATGAGCGAGTGGCTCGCCCGCGAGGACAACGAGGTCAAGTTGCTTGCCTCGACCTTGCCGCGGCGCGTGGACGATGCCGTGTTGCTGCGCGACCGGGCCGTGGCACAGGGTTTGCGGCGCCTGTGGGTCAGCGTCACCGTCATCGACGCTGACAACCGGTTGCAGGCGCATGTGCCTACCCAAACGCAGCACCCGGATACGCACCCGATCAGCGGCGGCATTGATGATGCCGGCCTTTCGGCCCACTTGTCCACACCACTGCGCAGCGGCGGGCGACTGATCGTGCGCTTTGCCCCGTCAGCATTGCTGCGCCAGACCGTGCCGTGGTGGATCTCACGCAAATACGACGTTCGCCTGGTCGACGATTACGGCCAGCGCATTGCCGCTACCGCCGACGCGGTGCAGATCAGCGGCCAGCAGAGTTACCGCGTCAGCATGGAGCCTCAGATGCCGGATGCCTATCTGGAGCTGGCCAGCCGCGAAGTGCGCAGGGCCTGGTGGCGCACCTTGCCGATGGCACTGATGGCTGTTTTCCTGGTCCTCAGCGCTGCCGCATCCGTGATGCTACGCCGTCAAATGCGCGAGGTTGCCAGTGCGGAAGACCGCTGGCGTACCGAGGCGGCCTGGCGCCGTGCCATTGAAGACTCTCTGACGGTGGGGCTGCGCGGGCGTGACCTGGATGGCCGCCTGGTTCACGTCAACCGCGCCTTTTGCAAGCTGGTGGGCTACTCCCCGGAGCATTTGCTGGGACGGTTGCCGCCCATGCCGTATTGGCTGCCCAATGCGGTGGAAGACAGCATGCAGCGCTACCGGCGCAATATGGCCGGCGACGCACCCCGCGAAGGTTACGAGGCACGCTGGCAACGGGCCGATGGCATGCCCATTGACGTCATGGTGTTTGAATCGCCCCTGGTCGATGCGCACGGCGTACACATGGGCTGGATGGGTTCGATCGTGGACATCACCGCCCGCAAGCGCTCGGAAGAACGTGAGCAACGCCATCTGGAAGTTCTGGGCAACCAGGCCCGCCTGACCACGCTGGGCGAAGTGGCTTCGGCGCTGGCGCACCAGCTCAACCAGCCCCTGGCGGCGATGGCCAGTTACAACGCCGGCGTATTGCGCACGCTGGAGGGCATGCAGTTTTCCGACACCACCGTGCTCAATGCACTGCGTCGTGAGGGCGAGCAGGTGGCAGAGGCCGGACGCATTGTGCAGCGCATCCGCGGTTTTCTGACGCGCCGTGCGCCGCAGCCCGAACCCTGCCAACTGGGCGAGATCGTACGTCGCGCCCTGGACTTGCTTCGGCGTGACTTGCAACGCCACCATATCCATGTGCAATTGCACATTGCGGACGACGTGCCGGGCGTGATGGCAGACCCGGTACTGGTGGAGCAAGTTCTGATCAACCTGGTGCGCAATGCTACTGATGCCCTGGGCGGCATGGCTCATCCGCAGATCGAGGTCAACGTCAGCCGGGCTGGCAATCGTTTTGTGCGCGTGGATGTGGACGACAACGGCGAGGGGCTGGGAGGCCGCAGCATCGACGAGCTCGCTGCACCATTTCATTCCACCAAACCCGAGGGTATGGGTATGGGGCTGGCCATTTGCCGCTCTGTCATCGAGGCCCACCATGGTGCCCTCGAAGCGGGTAGCGGCCCGTTGGGCGGCGCGCGGCTGTCGTTTACGCTGCCACTGGAAATAGTGGAGGATGAACCATGACTTCAGGCAAGCCTGCTTCCACACCCGCCGTTCACCTGGTGGACGACGAATCATCCGTCCGTGACGCGCTCACTTTTCTGCTGCAATCGCACGGCCTCCTCGTCCGCGCATACACCGGTGGCCCTGAATTTCTGGCGGCGCTGGATGCCAACGACTTGCGTGG
>CAJBVC010000519.1 GCA_903958915.1 uncultured beta proteobacterium | reverse complement strand
GCCGCATCGGCACGACGCCCTGCTACCTGACGCTGGACATCGATTGCCTGGACCCTGCCTTTGCACCCGGCACCGGGACTCCTGAGCCCGGCGGCATGACCAGTTCCCAGGTCCTGACGTTTCTGGAAGAGCTCTCCGGGTTGAATTGCATCGGCATGGACTGCGTGGAGGTGGCGCCTGCCTACGACCACGCCGAGCTGACCAGCAACGCCGCGGCGACCTTCATCTGGACCTACCTGTGCGGGCAGATCGCCAGGTTGGCGCGCTGAGACCGTTGAGAGGCGCTGATCATGTTGCTTGAATCCGATACCCAGCTCAACCAGAGAAGTTACTACGAGGCCAGCGTGGTGCGCGAGCCTGCGGCCCAGCCCCTGCTCGGCGACCAGACTGCCGATGTGGTGGTGGTCGGGGCCGGCTACGCCGGTTTTTCGTCGGCGATTGAGCTGGCAGAGCGCGGCTTTAGCGTCATCGTTCTGGAAGCGGACCGCATTTGCAGTGGTGCATCCGGCCGCAATGGCGGGCAGGCCATTGTGGGTTTTGCCTGTGGGCAGGAACCATTCGAGCAGCAACTCGGCCAGGTCCAGGCGCGACTGGCCTGGGACATGTCACTGGAATCGGTGCAGCTCATTGATGAGCGCATCGCCAAGTTTCAGATTGATTGTGATCGTGTCAATGGTTACCTGTACGTTGCCGACTCGCCGCGCAAGGCGCGCGCGCTGGAGGCGGACATGGGTGCCCTGCAGGCCAATTACGGGCTGCAGAGCACCTTGGCGCGCGGTGTGGCGGTGCAGGACGTTATCGCCAGCCCACGCTATTGCGCGGCCGCGTACGAGACCGTTTCCGGGCATTTGCATCCGCTCAAGTACGGCCTGGGGTTGGCCCGGGCAGCGCGCGAACTCGGAGTCCAAATCTTCGAGCATTCCCCGGTCACCCGCTTGCAGCGCGGCAGCACCTTGAAGGCGTCAACAGCAAAAGGCTCGGTGACAGCTGCATTCGGCGTGCTGGCGGGCAATTGCACGCTAGACGAATACGGGCCCGCGGTGGCGCCAGACATTGCTCCCCGGGTCATGCCGGTGGGCACCTACATGATCAGTACGGCGCCGCTGGATCCGGCCCTGTGCCGCCAACTCATCCCCACCAACGCGGCCGTGTGCGACAACAACTTCATCCTGGACTACTTCCGCTTCAGTGCAGACCACCGCATGCTGTTTGGCGGGCGGGTGAGCTACTCGACCCGCACGCCCTCCGGTCTCAAAGAGCTGATGGCCAAGCGCATGGGCGATGTGTTTCCCGCCTTGCGCGGTGTCGCTGTTGACCATGTATGGGGCGGATTCGTCGATATCAGCATGAACCGAGCACCGGACTTTGGGCGTTTGGGCAGCAACTTGTACTACCTGCAGGGGTTCAGTGGTCATGGTGTGGCGCTGACCGGCCTGGCAGGTCGTGTGGTGGCGCAGGCGGTGGCCGGGCAGGCCGAGCGCTTTGATGTGTTCGCGCGGCTGCAGCACCGCAAGTTTCCCGGCGGCCCCTTGCTGCGCATGCCCAGTCTGGTACTGGGCATGGCCTACCACCGGCTACGCGACGCCCTGTAGTCCCATTTCAAAATCATCCCTGTCGTTGTTGCCTCGCCTTGTCGTGCGTCGGCACTGCCTTCGGCTTTGCGCCTAGACAGAAATGATTTGGAAACGGCTCAAATCTGCGCAAACCGCCTGCGCCAGCACCGGTCCCCAGCGTTCGATCTCGGCCAGCGGCGCATAGCCATAGCCAATCACCAGGCCCTTGGCATCCGCGCGCTGCAGGCAGTAGGCAGAGAGGGCGCGTACCGTCAAGCCCAGCCCCGCAATGCGTTGGGCCAGGGCCTTGTCATCCATGGTGTTCGGAAGGCGCAGGCACAGATGCAGGCCCTGCTCGGCGCCACTGATCTGTGCGCTTTTGCCAAGGCAGGGTTGGAGCGCTTCCAGCAGGCAATGGCGCCGCTTGGCGTAACTTTGGCGCGCCCGCCGCAAGGCACTGGCAAAGTGCCCCATTTCGATGAACTCGGCCAAAGCCGCCTGCAACGGCATCTGTCCCGGGCGGTTCAGGTCGTAATGGGCCTGCTTGAAAGGCTCCACCAGCCGCTTGGGTACCACCAGGTATCCCAGCTTCAGGCCGGGATAGAGCACTTTGGAGAATGACCCCAGGTAGAGCACGCGTTCTTCGTGGTCCAGGCCCGCCAGGGATGCAATGGGTGGCCCGCTGAAGCGAAACTCGCTGTCGTAATCGTCCTCCAGAATCCAGGCCTTGTGGCGATGGGCAATTGCCAGAATGTTCTGGCGTCGGGCCAGCGACATCACTGCACCGGTTGGATATTGGTGCGAGGGTGTGGTGTAGATCAGGCGGGGCGGTGTCTTTTCGTCGACCGCGTCCGGTGCCAGACCGAATTCGTCCACGGCAATCGGATGGGTGGTAAGCCCCGTCGCCATGAAGGCCTTGACGGCTCCCCAGTAGGCGGGGTCTTCCACCCACACCGTGTCTTTGTGATCGGTCAGCAACTGTGCGCAGAGTTCCAGCGATTGCTGTGTGCCACTGGTGATGATGACCTGTTCTACGTCCAGAGCAATGCTGCGAAAGACCCGCAGATAGTCAGCCACGGCACGGCGCAGCGGTGCGTGGCCACCGCTGTAGCTGTAGTCCAGCATTTCCGGATAGGTCATGCGCCAGTGCTTGTTCTGCAGGCGCTGCCAGAGCGCGACCGGAAACGCGCTGAAATCTGCCAGGCCGGGCGTGAATGGCTGAATTTCCAGTTGCGTGGCACAAAAGGTGCTCGACAGTGCGGTGCCCCGGTGGGAGAGGTCCGGCACAGGGGAGGCAGCAGGTTGGGGGCGATGGCGCGCAGCGGCTCGGGGCAGGTTGTCGTTGACGTACGTGCCACTGCCGACGCGGCTTACCAGATAACCTTCGACTCCGAGCTGGTTGAGTGCGGCCACCACCGTGTTGCGTGATATGCCGAGATCGGCGGTGAGTTCGCGGCTGGAGGGCAGGCGATCCCCCGCAGCCAGTTTTCCGTCCAGCATGGCACGTCGCAAGGCCTCATACAGCTGGCGATGCAGCGGCAATTGGTCGTTCTGGCCAAGGCGCGCCATTTCAGTGAGCAACAGTTCTGACAACATGGTTGGATGCGAAATTGAAGTGGCACCATGGGGTCGCCCCAAATGGATCCCACGCAGGTCCAATTCTGCTCCACAATGGGTCCAATAATGAGGGGGCAGCCATGAAAAGCCTTCCTGCGCACGCAGGGTGTCGAGCTGCTGGCATAGGGATTGCAAGCCCTGCTCAACAATTTAGCAAGTGACGATACATGCCGGTTTTCACCGGCTGGAGAGAGTGGTATGAGTGACAAGAAAACAATGACGTTCAACGACCTGGAACAGTGGCTTAACGAGCGGCGTGTGACCGAGGTCGAATGCCTGGTACCCGACCTGACCGGCGTGGCACGCGGCAAGATATTGCCGCGCGCCAAGTTCACGGAGGACCGTGGCATGCGCTTGCCGCAGGCGATCGTGGCCATGGGTGTGACCGGCGAGTTTCCCGAAAGTGGCCCGTACTACGACGTCATTGACCCGGTGGACCGTGACATGCAGTTGCGCCCGGATCCCTCGTCGGTGCGCATTGTTCCCTGGGCGACCGACCCGACCGCCCAGGTGGTGCATGACTGTTTCAACCATGAAGGCAAACTGGTACCGTTTGCACCGCGCAGCGTGTTGCGCAAAGTATGCGATCTCTTTGCCGCGGATGGCCTGCAACCCATCGT
>CAJBVC010000518.1 GCA_903958915.1 uncultured beta proteobacterium | reverse complement strand
GGCGTTTTGTTCCACCAGCAAAATGGTCATGCCCTGGCTCTTGAGGGTCTTGATGACTTCAAACACTTCCTGCACCAACAAGGGTGCCAGTCCCATGGACGGCTCGTCGAGCAGCAGCATGCGCGGCCGGCCCATGAGGGCGCGACCAATGGCCAGCATCTGCTGCTGCCCTCCGGACAGGGTGCCCGCTGGAAGATGGCGTTTTTCCTTCAGGATGGGAAACATGGTGAAAATCTTCTCCATGTCGCCTTCCACCTGGTGCTTGGGCTGCGTATAGGCACCTAAACGCAGGTTGTCTTCAATCGAGAGAGGTCCGAACACCTGGCGCCCCTCGGGGCTTTGGCAAATGCCGCGGCGCATGCGCTTGTCGGAGCGCAGCTTGCTGATGTCTTCGCCATCGAAGTGAATGGTGCCGGCACTCATGGGTTGCACACCCGAGAGCGTGCGCAGGAAGGTTGTCTTGCCAGCACCGTTGGCACCCACCAGGGCAACGGTCTCGCCACGGCGCACCGTCAGACTGATGCCCTTGAGTGCCTTGATGCGGCCGTAGCAACTCTCCATCCCCTCGACGCGCAACAACACCTCGGTCTCGGCAGGTGCGGGAGTCGCTGCAAGATTGCCGGCACTGTGTCCGCCCAGACCCACCGACTCGGGCGCCAGGGTCACGATGCGATGGTACAGCGCACGAAACTCGGCTTGCGCCTGTGCCCCGAACACCGGATCGCTGGCATCCAGAAAGGCGTGGTTTATTTCGTCCCAGTCCTGCGTGAGCAAGACGGTACGTGCCACTGGCAGCACCTGCTTTTCTTCCTTCAGGATGTGGGCCTTGAGGCCGGCGGTGTAGGCACGCAGTTGTTGCGAAAGGGTGACCAGCGCAAGCTGCCCGTTCGCCGCGGCGGCAAGGCTGTCACGCAAAATCATCAGACGATCCGGCCCGGCCCGGTGATCAGCCTGCAGGGCATCCAGAATCGCCGTGGACTCGGGACTGCGAAGGCGCAGCAGGCGAAAGAGGTAGTCGTCTTCCTTGGGATGGTGCAAGCGTTCGACAAACTGGTCGAGGTAATCAAAGACAGATTCAAAAAAAGCCGCCTCCAGAGGGGCGCCGCTTTCCATATCGGCCGCCAACTGGTCCACGCTGGTCGCCAGACGCCACAGATTGTTGTGGTCTTCGCTGATGATGCGCAATGCGTCCATGGTGCGGCTCTTTCAGGCGTGGGCGCCCAGGTAGGCGGCGATAACATCGGGGTTGTTGCGAACTTCCATGCCGGTCCCCTCGGTCAGTTTCTTGCCGTAGTCCAGCACCAGAATGCGGTCCGAAAGATTCATCACCATCTTCATGTCGTGCTCCACCAGCACCACCGTCACGCCGGAATCGGCGACCTTGCGCACCAGCGCATCGACTTCGATGGTTTCCTTCGGGTTCAGACCCGCCGCCGGCTCGTCCAGAAAAATCAGTCTTGGCTTCATCGCCAGCGCCCGGGCAATTTCCAGACGCTTCAATGCGCCGTAGGGCATGCTGTCGGCACGCGACCCGATGAAGGCATCGAGCCCGACAAAACGCATTAACCCGGCCGATTCATCGTGCAGCGCACGGTCACGGGCCCTCAACGCGGGCCAGCGTAGAGCGGCCTTGATCAGGTTGCGATCGAGCCGCAGGTGCGCACCCACCATCACGTTCTCGATCGCCGTCATGTTCATGCAGATCTGCAGGTTCTGAAACGTGCGGGCCACGCCCCTACGGGCAAGTTCATCCGGGCTTTTTCCCACAATCGATTCACCGTCGAGCGTGATGCTGCCCGTGGTGGGCGTATAGATGCCGGTAATCAGGTTAAACAGCGTTGTCTTTCCGGCTCCATTGGGGCCGATGACGGCGTACACAATACCGGCATCGATGCTGAAACTAACGTTTTGCACGGCCTTGACACCACCGAAGTGGATCGACAGGTCTTTGACTTCCAGCAGCGCCATGCCTAGTCCCCCTTGCCCCATTTGGCCTGGAGCGTGGGCACGATGCCTTTGGGCAAAAAGATCATGCACAGCATGAGGATGGTGCCAAATGCCACGGTTTCCCATCCCTCAAACGAGGTCAATGCCTGGGGCAATGCGGTCAGCAGAACCGCACCCAGTACCGATCCGTAAACCGAGGCCATGCCACCAATCACCACCATCGTGACCAATTCGATGGAGTGGAAAAAGTCGGCCAGGTTGGGGGTGACAAAGCCCACATAGTGCGCTGTCACGCTGCCCATCAGGCTAGCAAACACGGCCGACATCACGAAGATGGCCACTTTGTAGCGCACGATGTCCACGCCCACCACCTTGGACGCCACCTCGGATCCGTGCAGCGCACGCAGTGCCCGACCAAACGGCGAGTCGATCAGATTGAGCGATGCCCAGACACTGATCGACAGCAAGGCCGCAACAATCCAGTACCAGTGTTTGTCGCCCGAAATCTCGAAGCCGGCGATGGCCATGGATGGCACCGGCATGCCGTCGGGTCCACCGGTCCAGGCGGCTTCGTTGCGAACCACAATATTGATGATGATGCCCAGACCCAGCGTTGCCATCGCCAGATAGTGGCCCTTGAGCTTGAAAATGGGGCGGGCGACGATCGCGGCCAGTATGCCGGCAGCCACAGCGCCTGCACCCATGGCAAGCAGCGGGTGCCAGCCGAAGTGGGTCGGCAGGGCGGCAGTCGCGTAGGCGCCAATACCCAGAAAACCGGCGTGGCCCAGACTGATCTGCCCGGCAAAGCCAATCAGGAGGTTGAGCCCCAGAACGATGATGGCATTGATGGCCATGCGAATCGCCAAGTCCACATAAAAACTGTTGGGCAGCACAAAAGGCAGCGCTGCGAGGATGGCCATCAAAATGTAGAGACCGATAAACGGGTGCCTTGCCACGGTCAGACCCGATCGGTGGATTTGCCGCCAAACAGCCCGCGCGGCATGAAGAACAGAATCAGAAGGATCAGCACAAAGGGCATCGCGTCTTTGTAGGACGACGAAATGTATCCCGCTCCCATGGCCTCGAGGATCCCGACCAACAGGCCACCCAATACGGCGCCCAAGCCGTTGCCCAAGCCCCCCACAACGGCGGCCACAAAGCCTTTGAGCCCGAGCATGATGCCCACGTCGTAGGAAGTGAGCGTAATCGGCGTGACCAGAATGCCACCCAGCGCACCCAGCGCTGCCGACATTGCAAAACTCAAAAACAGCACCCAGTTGGTGTTGATGCCCACCAGTTCGGCTGCGACCCGGTTGTAGGAAGTCGCCAGCATGGCCTTGCCGTGCAGCGTGCGATTGAAAAAGTACCAGAGTGCCAGCACCACCACCGCTGTGACGCCAAGAACCCACAGACTTTGCGGCATCAGCGTAGCGCCCAGGAACTGCAGCGGAGCGTCGCCGGAGAATGCCGGCAGACTAAAGGTGTTTTTGCCCAGCCACACCTGAATCAGACCACGAATCACCAGGGAGGCACCGATGGTGATGATGATCAGCGTGACGGACTCCGCCCCTTTGACGGGCTCAATGGCGACTTTTTCCAGCACCACACCGACGATTGCCGGCACCACAATGGCCAATACCAGGGCCACCGGCAGCGGCAGCCCCGCCTGCGTGAAGTAGACCGCCAGCATGCCGCCGAGCATGATGAATTCGCCCTGGGCGAAGTTGATGACATTGCTGGCGTTGTAGATCAGGGTAAAGCCCAGAGCCGCCAGCGCGTAGGTGGCCCCCACCGTGATGCCCGAAAAAAGAAATTGCAAGAACTCCGCCAGCATCAGACGCTCCCGACGGCGAGATGTGTGCCCTTGCAAGAGGGCGTGGCCTTGCGCATGACTTGTCTCCTGTTATCTTGCCCTCGCAGGGCATTGTGTGCGTTGCGGAGCTAATTCTGAAATATGGAATCTATTCTGTCAATCAGCATTTGCATCAGCATTTGCATTTTTTTGCAAAGCGACATGCAGATGATTCTGCCAAAAAAAATCCTTTGAAAATGGTGCTAAGGCATACAGGGAAAGCGTAGATAGCTACTAATTTAGTAGCAACTAAACCCATGCCGCCGATCTGGGTCGAGGCTTGGCGTCGCGCGCGTCAGGGTGTTGTGGTGCAGCCCAGCCGCAGCGACAGGGTCTTTGCGCAGCGGCGAAGGGCAGTAACAACCGGCCCATCAAGCGACAGGTCGATCATTCCCTTAACGCCAATCGCCAACACGGACAGTGTGATTTCGTTCTTGAAATTGAAGATCGGTGCAGCGGCGGCGGAAACGCCAGGGACCAGGTGGTAGTCGGAAACAATCGAGACCCCATCCTGACGCACTTGGCCCAGCATGGCCTGAATGCCTGGACTCGATTTGAGTTCTTCCGGCAGTGCCAAGGTGGCCAACTCGCGCCCCATGAGTGCCCGAGTCGTTCCATCGGGCAACCAGGCCGCAAACACCCGACCGCTGGCCGAGGTCAGCAAATGGAGCGCCGTGCCCGTCACCACGTTGACGGTGATGGGGCGGTAGGGGCGCATCGAGCGGATGATGACCGGACCATTGTCGCTCCAGATGGCCAGCGCCGTGGTCTGGTTGATTTCGTCGCGCAGACTGGCAATGGCGCTCAATCCCAGCTTGACACGGTCCAGCCGGTCCACTGCCACCAGCCCCAGACTCAGCGCAAAGGGGCCGAGGTCGTAGCGAGAAGTCATCGGGTCCTGTTCGACCAGACCGGAACGCACTAGGCTCACGATGTAGCGATGCACCTTGGAGGCAGGCATGTCGGCCGCTGCGGCGATGTCCTTGAGCATCATCGAGCGGTGGCCGCTACTGATGGCCTGCAGAATGGTCATGCCAATTTCGAGCGACTGCACTCCGTTCTTGCTGTCGCCTTCGCGCTGTGACGCGGCATCGTTTTTCATGGGCCCGTGGCTTCCAAGGTTTCCAGCCGGGTCAACTCCTCATGCGCCACGACCTGGGCCACAAACGCCGTCCCTTCGGGACCAAGCAAGCGTTGGCACCATGCCGTCGTCTGCTGCTCTCCCACGGGGTGCGGCGGGAAGTGAATGCGTGAGACCACGCGCGCCACGCGGTCCCCCGCCACCCCCGCTGCCAGCAGCGCGGCGGTGAACCGGCTGGCCGAGTCGCCTTTGCGAAAGGCGTGGATATTGGCATTGACGATGCGCTCACCCTTGCGCTCAAAGAGGGCACGGATCTGGTTTTCAATCAGTTCGATCGGCAAGGGCAGATGCATTGCTGCAGCCCCCAGAACGGCCACGTTCTGGGCCTTGATGGTGCCCGCCTTCTGCGCCAGCCGGGTCGCATCAATGGCCACCAGATGCGGTGCCGAATACAGCACTTTGTAGACCTCTTCCATCGCCGGATAGTCTGGAACATTGAGCATGGGTGTGATGTCACTCACGATCCAGCCCTCGGGCTGGAGCAACTGCGTGTAGCGCAAGGCCTCCAGGGGTTCCACCGACAGCAACAAGCCGGCACGCCCGCGCGCGATCAGGTCGCTGGCGATGGGCTGGTCGGACATCCGCACGAAAGCCGATACCGCGCCCCCGCGCTGC
>CAJBVC010000517.1 GCA_903958915.1 uncultured beta proteobacterium | reverse complement strand
CCGAATTGCCGGCATCCCCACGCCCGGCGGGGAGTACCCTGGACCATGTGCGGGAAGTGCTTGGTGCTGCCCCCATGCAGCGTCTCCTGGTGGTGAACTGGCTGCTGTCTTCATGCTGGGACGTGCATACCTTTGTGGTGCCGGTATTGGGGCATGAGCGGGATTTCAGCGCTTCGGTGATCGGCACCATTCTTGGCGGGTTCGCGGTGGCCGCCGTCGCGGTTCGTCTGGTCCTGCCCAGCCTGGCCGAGCGCCTGCGCGAGTGGGTCGTGATCACGGCGGCCATGCTCGCCACCGCCGTGCTGTTTGCTGTGTACCCTTTCATGCAATCACCCTGGTCGATGGGCTTGTGCTCGGTGTTTCTGGGCATTGCGCTCGGAACCGTGCAGCCGATGGTGATGAGCACGCTGCATCAGATCACCCCTGACCACTTGCATGGTCAGGCCATCGCCGTGCGGCTGATGGCGATCAACCTGTCCAGTGTGTTTATGCCCATGCTGTTCGGTTCTGCGGGCGCCGTGGTGGGTGTATCGGTAGTGTTCTGGACGGTCGGGGCCATGGTGGGCGCGGGAGCGCACCTGGCCTGGCGCCTGCGGCCCTGACGACCTACTCCAGTTCCAGTGCGTAGAAGGCGCGAATGGTTTCCCAAGCTTGCTGGGGATCGTCGGTGAAAGTCAGAAGATCCATGTCCTGTTGCGAGACGACCCCTTCTTCCACCAGCACATCGAAATTGATCAGGCGGCGCCAGTAGGCGGTGCCAAACAGGATGATGGGAATCGGCGTGGCCTTTTGCGTCTGCACCAGGGTGATGATTTCAAACAGCTCGTCGAGTGTCCCAAAGCCTCCGGGAAAGGCCACCATGGCCTTGGCGCGCATCATGAAATGCATCTTGCGCAGGGCAAAGTAGTGAAACTTGAAGCTCAGCGTCGGCGTTACATAGGCATTGGCGCTTTGCTCATGCGGCAGGGTGATGTTGAGCCCTACCGTTGGCACCCCCATTTCGTGGGCGCCACGGTTCGCTGCTTCCATGATGCCGGGCCCGCCACCGGTACAGATGAAAATGCGGTCCCTCAAAGGAAGGCGCGCGCTGTGGCCGGCCACAAGGTGCGCAAACAGGCGTGCGTGCTCATAGTGCACGGCATTGCGCACATGACGCTGGGCAAGGGCGATTTTTTCCTGGTCACCCGACGCTTCTGCCTCGGCCAGTGCCAATTCGGCGTCGTGCGGCGATAAAAAACGGGCGCTTCCAAACACGACCACGGTGTTCTCGACACCTTGCTCGGACTGGTCCAGGTCGGGCTTGAGCATTTCCAGTTGCATACGGGTTCCTCGCGTCTCGCGGCGCATCAGGAACTCGGGGTCGGAGAACGCCAACCGGTAGGCGTTGGGTTGCATGCGGATGCCGGCGTCGACGTGGGCCTGGACGTCGGCCCAGACTTCTGCCAATGTATGTTCGTTCAGGTTGTGCGGTTGGATCACGGATTGCTTTCTCTAGGTCTGCGAGCGATGGATGCCGACCCTCAAGCCTACACGCAAATCACCATGAAAAAAGGCTCCTTTAAGGAGCCTTTTGGCGGTGCGCCCAGCATGGGCGCACTCCTGCGGGTGCAAGCCCCGCCGTAAGTTGATCACGACGAACGAAGTGAAGCGCAACTGCATTAGGGCGACCGAATGTGGGAAGGAAGCGTGGAGCATAAATTGTGAGCCGATGAACAAGAACCGGATAGGAGGCGCTACTGAGCAGGGTGAGCGGGCCGTTTACCGCGAAGCTCTCGTGATTAAGGCGAAGTGGCGTAGATCCGGCGGTTGTGCAATGAAGGAGTGCGTTCTTACCTGGGGAGATCTCGCCTTACGCCTGAAAGGGCGACAGCGCATGTTGGAGCGAGAAGTCAGCAGAGGTCGTAGTAGTTCGAGTCGGTGGCCGATGAGGCATAACCCAAAGGACGAAGGACCGAACGAGAGTGAGTGACTGAAGACATGAAAAGCTGCAAGGTCATGCGTCAGATGCCGGGGCAACCCGGGCGGGCAGGAAGGCGGCACGGTGAAGCCGGGCCAGACACTGCCAGTGACGAAACCGGAAGTACGTTGCATGAACACCCAGACACAGGGTCGGCAAATTCAAAGGAAGGCACTGGTGGTCTGCTGGAGAAAGCGCTGACAAGAGAGAACCTGCAAACGGCATGGAAACGGGTCAAAGCCAACAAAGGCGCAGCCGGGGTGGATGGACTCGACATCGAGCAAACCGCCCAGGCCATACGCACGAATTGGCCCCAAATCCGCCAAGAGCTGTTGGCAGGCAGGTACCGGCCCAGTCCGGTACGCAAGGTCATGATTCCCAAGCCGGATGGAAGCCAGCGCGAGCTGGGCATACCAACGGTGCTGGATCGGTTGATCCAGCAGGCACTGCTGCAAGTGTTACAACCCCTGATCGATCCCACCTTTAGCAAACACAGCCACGGGTTTCGTCCTGGGCGGCGTGCGCACGACGCGGTGAAAGCCGCAAGGACGTACGTGCAATCGGGCAAACGCGTGGTGGTGGATGTGGACCTGGAGAAATTCTTTGACCGGGTCAACCACGACATCTTGATTGACCGGCTCAGAAAGGGTACCAATGATGCTGGAGTGATTCGGCTGATTCGGGCGTACCTGAACGCTGGGATCATGGATGGCGGGGTCATGAAGGAGCGGGAAAAGGGAACGCCGCAAGGCGGGCCACTGTCACCGTTGTTGGCCAACGTGCTGCTGGACGAAGTGGACAAGGTGTTGGAGGCGCGGGGCTACAGCTTTGCGCGCTACGCCGATGACTGCAACGTCTATGTGGGCAGCGCGAAGGCGGGCGAGCGGGTGATGGCGTTGCTCAGGAAGTTGTACGCCGGGCTCAAGCTCCAAATCAATGAAGCCAAGAGTGCGGTGGCAAGCGCCTTCGGGCGCAAGTTTCTGGGCTACGAGCTGTGGGTTGCCAAGGGCCGAGAAGTCAAATGTGCCGTAGCCCACAAAGCGCGGGACAACTTCAAGGCTCGAATCAGGCAGCTCACGCGCCGCTCGGGCGGACGCAGTATGAGAGAAGTGGTGGACAAACTCAGGCCCTACCTGTTGGGCTGGAAGGCGTACTTCGGGTTGGCGCAAACGCCAAGAGTCTGGCGCGAACTAGACGAGTGGCTGCGCCATCGCCTCAGGGCCATACAGCTCAAGCATTGGAAACAGCCCAAGACGATCTACCGCGAACTCAAGGCACTGGGGGCATCGCACGATGTAGCCAAACAAGTGGCGGGCAACTGCCACCGTTGGTGGCGCAACAGCGCCAAACTGCTCAACAGCGTGCTGACCATCGCGTACTTCGACCGTATGGGAGTCCCTCGTCTGTCATGACCTCAAGCTCTCGAACCGCCCGGTGCGGACCCGCATGCCGGGTGGTGTGGCAGGGGCGCAGCCGATAATGGCTGCCCCCTATGCCGAT
>CAJBVC010000516.1 GCA_903958915.1 uncultured beta proteobacterium | reverse complement strand
CGAAACAGCGTTTCGCACACATAGCGGTTGGGCAACCCTTTCGGGTCCGTCGCCACCGCCAGCCGTAACAGGCTCAAGGGGTTGAACGGGTGGCTCGCCGGCATCTGCAGTTCCACGCCCTTGGCATGTGCGGCCCACAGCACATGGCGGTAGGTCCAGTCGCGCTTAAAGGGAATCTCGGCCGGCCCCTGGTGCCCGAAGTGCTTGAGGATGGAGCCGAACAGCACCGGCTTGTAGGTGACGGCATAACTCAAGCCCTGTAGCGCCTGTGGCATTTCCTCGAAGGCCAGGTACGCGTAGGGAGAAATGAAGTCCAGATAGAACGTGATGTGTTTCATGCGCGCTTCAAAAAAGAGCTTCTCGGCGAAGGTCCAATTCCAGGCAAACCGCCTGCTTTTCCGATTCGCCCATGCTGCTCCAGCAGGCGATCTCATCGAGTGTGCGCATACAGCCGAGACACAGCCCGCTGCGCGGCTCCATCTGGCAAACAGAAATGCAGGGTGATGGCACATTTTCGGCCACAACGCCCGCAGGATGTGCGTGAGCAGCTATCAAATCAGGAGCTTGCATGGACAATTTGGAACCCCGGTCAGGCCGCTATGGCGCCGGACTGGCGCTTGGCGAGCAAGGCGTTGGCAGCGCGCGAGTTGGGTTTGCGCTGCAGAAAATCGCTGATGAATTTGCCGGCATCAACCAGGGCATCCAGATCAATCCCGGTATCAATACCCATGCCCCGTAGCAGATAGACCACGTCTTCGGTTGCAACATTGCCGGTAGCGCCTTTGGCATAGGGGCAACCACCCAGACCCGCGACCGACGTATCAAATTGCCACACCCCCATTTCCAGACTCGCGAGTGTGTTGGCCAGTGCCATGCCATAGGTGTCGTGGTAATGGCCGGAAACATGGTCGATGTCGTAGTGCGCCAGGGTGGCCTCGATGGCCCGTTGCACCTGGCGCGGCGTACCCACGCCGATGGTGTCGGCCACACCGACATGCTGCACCCCAATGGCAGCCATCAACCCGGCGAGGTAAGCCACCCGCTCTGGCGCGATGTCCCCCTCATAAGGACAACCCACCGTGCACGACATGGCGCCACGCACATGGATTCCCGCAGAGCGCGCTGCCTGCACCACCGGTGCAAACCGCTCGATACTCTGCGCGATCGAGCAGTTGATATTCTTTTGGCTAAATGCCTCGCTGGCCGAGCCAAACACCACAATTTCGTCGGGCCTAGACAGAACCGCCGCCTCGTAACCCTGCAGATTGGGCGTCAGCACCGAGTAGCACACGCCGGCCTTGCGCGCAATGCCCGCCATCACTTGCGCGTTGTCAGCCATTTGCGGCACCCATTTCGGGCTGACAAAGCTGGTGACCTCGATGTCGGCCAGGCCAGCGGCCTGTAGACGGTGCACCAGTTCGATCTTGACGGCCGCCGGCACCGGCTGCTTTTCGTTTTGCAGCCCATCGCGGGGGCCGACCTCGACCAGTTTGACGCGGGTAGGAAGGGGCATACATTACTCTCAATGGCAAGTGCTGCAGCTACGTCTACAGCCTGTTGGCCGATGGTATCACCCGAACAAAGCCAGCATACCAGCCGTGGATTTGGCATGGAGTCAACACCTCAATTTCGCTCAAGGATGGTGGTAAGCTGCACCCAGAAGTTGTCGTCGCGCTCGATCCTGGAGGAAAGTCCCTGATGAGAAGCTGTCGCGAGTTGGTGCAGCATTCGGCCCGAGCGGCCATCGTGCGCAGTTTCCCACGCAAGGGAGCTGCAGCATGAGCTCGCCCACGCTCGACCGCGTGCTGGACGCGGTGTTTCGCGTCAGCAGCAATTTCGACATCAAGTTTGTTTCGGAGCCCGGGCAGCGATGGCTGAGCCCGGATTCACCAGCATCCCTCCCAGCCAATTTTCTGCAGCTGGTGCATGCTGAAGATGTGGAGCGTTTCTCGAACACTTGCAGCACCAGCCCCGACGACTTCGTGTGCGATATACGCGTCACGAAACGGGGTACCGATTGTTGGGTGAACGTGCGAGGTTACCGGCTGGGTGGCGCCGAGCAGTATGTGTTGTGTCTGATCGATATTTCGGCCTGGAAGGCAAACGACTCGGTCTACCGCCATGCTGCAGAACATGACGAGTTAACGGGTCTGGCCAATCGCGCTTACTTCAAGAAAGCCGTCGAAGACCGTTTGCGTGCCGACAAAGGCCCCTTCGCGATTGCCCTGCTGGATCTGGATGGCTTCAAGAAAGTGAATGACACGTTCGGTCATGCCATGGGCGATGCTGTCCTGATTGAAACGGCCAAACGGCTGAATCGCATGGTGGGACCGCAAGACGTGTTCGCGCGATTGGGCGGTGACGAGTTTGTACTTTTGCTGGGAGCCTCGGATGCAGCGGCGGCACAGGGCACGGCAAAGAACATCTTGCTGGCAGTTGCCCGACCCTTCGATACCGCGCCCCACAATGCCTACCTTGGCGTCAGTATTGGCTTGGCGCAGTTCCCCGACCATGGAGTCGAATATGCCGTTCTGCTGAAAAATGCGGATACTGCGATGTACCACTCCAAGAATGGTGGCAAGAACCGGATCAGCGTATTTGCCCGCGAGGAGGCGCAAGCAGACTTCTCCATTCAGGCGGCGATTCATCGCGGTATTCAGGAGGGAGAGTTCTACCTGGAGTTTCAGCCGCAGTTCGATGTCGACCGGCGCCTGATCGGGGCTGAAGCCCTCATGCGCTGGACTAGCCGTGACTTTGGGCGGGTTGCACCGGACAAATTTATCCCGATTGTGGAAGACTCGGGCCTGATGCCCTTTCTGGGCACCTGGGCTCTGCGCTACGCATGCCACCAACTGCGGCACATCCAGACGCTGATGCCCGACTTTGTGATGTCGGTGAATGTGTCACCGGTGCAATTTGGTGGAGAAGGTTTTGATCGGCACGTGGTGGATGCCATTCTTGAATGCGGGGTCGACCCCACCAAAGTTATTCTGGAGATTACCGAGTCCACATTGATGCACAGCCAGGAGCGCACGGAACGCGCACTCGCCACACTGCGTGAACGGGGCCTGCGCTTCTCGATCGACGATTTTGGTACCGGCTTCTCCAGCCTCGCCTACCTGACCCGGCTGCCGGTTTCCAGCATCAAGATCGACAAGGCGTTTATTCGCGCCATCGAGCACCAGTCGCTGGCATCGGGCACTGACAAGAAACTGGTTACAGCGATGATTGATCTGGCGCACAGCATCGACCTCAAGGTCGTGGCCGAAGGGGTTGAAACAGAAGACCAGCTCGCATTTCTGAAGCAATCCGGATGCAACCAGATTCAGGGCTACCTGTTGGGCAAGCCCATGTCCGCCGACAACCTGCTTCGTCTGATCGCTGAACACGCTGGGGTACCCACATGACCCCCTTCACAATGGAACGCCTTTTTGCGGCCATGGAGGCCTCAAGTGGTTTCCCTGCACTGGAGAGCACCGTGGCCTCGGTCATTGCTGCCATTGGTGAAGACAACCGAAACCACAGCAGTCTGGTTCCTCACATTGCAGAAGACTTTGCCCTGACGCAAAAAGTGCTCAAGCTAGCCAATTCGCCCATGTATGCACCGTTCACACAGGGTGCCGGGAGTGTTTCATCTGCGATGGAGATATTGGGGTCCGAGGCGCTGATGCACATTGCATTGAGCACCCACATGGTGAACGACGACGAATTGGCTGCGGACGCATCACTGTCGCAGACATTGCTGGCCAGCGAATTGGCGCGCAGTGTGGGGGGGCAGCAGACCGAAGACGTATCGGTGGCCAGCCTCATGTACAACCTGGGCAACATGGCACTGCGAAAGCACGCTGCGCCAGAAGCGGAACTGATCGACCGGGCGGTCGCGTCCGGGCAAACCGAGTCGCAGGCCGCCATCGCCGTCCTGGGCATGTCGCTGCAGCAAGTGGGCTCTGCGATCGCAGAGCGCTGGAAATTGCCAGCCTCCATCGTTTCCATCATCGATGGCACGGGTGACCCGCGCCTGGTGGGTATTGCCCAGTTTTCCCGTACCGCCTCGGCGCTGATCCATGAGGGCAAGTCCAAAGAAGTAGCACAACTGGCCGCACAGCTCGATGTCCCCGGGCTCGATCTGTCGGGTCTTGCCTCCCTGGTGAGCCATCACACGGACCGCTTGCAGGCTGCTGCGCCACGCGCGGCGATCGCGCCGATTTCCAGTGAAGCAGTGCTGAACGGTTTGCTGGCTTCTCTCGCCAACGACAAGCGGCAATCGGTCGAAGCACTCGCGGCAGCCATGTTCCCGACGTTTTCAGACCAGCTCAAGGCGGCCCATTGCCTGCTGTTCATGCAGACCAAGAGCGGGGACTTTGCCATCCGCTACGGCTACGGCAAGGGCATCGACGAATTGCGCAGCAAACTGCGCATCAGCAAGGACTACAAGCCCACCGCCTTTCATGCGGCCATCAAAAACAACGTAGATGTATCGATTGCCGATGTGTCACGCCTGAAGACCAGCGCCTTGCCCGATGGATTTGTCACATTGCTGCCCAACGTCAACAAGTTCGTGATCCTGCCCATCGCCAACAGTGGTGTGTCCGGTCTGGTCTACTGCGACTGGGACACGGACACACTGCTCAGCCCCAGTGAACTCGACATCGTCAAGCAGCTGCGCGGGTTGTTCCTGCCCTACTTTCCGCCTTAGGCGTGATCAGTAGCCTCGGGTGGCATCGACCAGGCCCGCCACGCTCTCACCGCGCTCCATCGCCGCGATCTT
>CAJBVC010000515.1 GCA_903958915.1 uncultured beta proteobacterium | reverse complement strand
CGTTTAGCTCTGCAATGATCTGCTTGGCGGCTTAGTTTTCGTGGGAATCACGAAGCCCGGTTTTTGAAGTACTGAACCTGCAGTAGGTTGACTGGACAGGTCCACTGCAGGTCAGTTAAGGACGCGCTGGGGTCGTATACGACCGGCAGCTTACGGGTGCCCAATTCATTGCCCGTCACAAGCCGTTCCTAGTGGACTTCTTCGTGCCCAAAGTGGAAATAGCGATTCTCAGCCTCTACGGCAACAATGCAGCGTTTGTACGACGCCCACCCTTCAAGGGTGATCGCAGCGCAATTGGCACGCCAGCGCGGGCGGGCATCCTACAAACCTAAACTATTGCGGACCGTCGGATCAGCAAGCCATCAGGCAGTTGCGGGCACGTTTGCGACTGATGGGCTCTGGGTTAGAGCGGCCATCAGGATATATTCACCTCACGTGCCGTCGGACAATACAGTCACGTATTGCCGTCATTGATTTCCCACTTTTGAAGCAGTTAGTGACTAGGATCTTCGTCATTCAGCCTCAGTCGGCCGATTCATCAATGCGCGGTTCCGCCCAGCGTCCTTTGCTCGATACAACGCCTCATCAGCGAGCTTGAGCAATGCTGCTGGTTCAGTTTCCGCAGAGGGGATGACTAAAGCTACACCGATACTCGCTGTCACGTGTTCAAACAGCGATTGCGCATGCGGCACGCCCCTTGCTGAAATAGCATCGCATATTTTTTGCGCCATCGCCAATGCGCCAGCCTCATCGATAGCGGGAGCAATAAATGCGAACTCCTCACCACCGTAACGCGCTACCAGATCACCTGCCCTCCCAATATTTGCAGTGAGAGTGTCGGCGACTGCGATGAGACAGGCATCGCCAGCCTGATGACCATAATGGTCGTTGTATTTCTTGAACCAGTCGATATCGATCATTGCCAGGGCAAGGGGCTGCCCGAGGCGTTCCATGCGTTTCCATTCCTCCACGAGGACTTTGTCAAAATGCCGGCGGTTGGCAATCCCGGTCAAGCCATCGGTGATACTCAAGGAACTCAGGCGGCGATTGGCTTGTTCAAGTTGTTCCGTGCGTTCTGCGACCCGCTGTTCAAGAACTATTTCAGTTTCCTTGAGTGTTGCAACGAGCGTGGCTTGCGCCTCGATAGCCTCGTGCTGGGCCTTCTCTTTCTCGGCACGAATATGGTTGATGCGGGCGGCTAGGGCAAACGAAAGCAGCATCATCTCGGCCAGGGAACCAAGCTGAATTCCATGGGCGGTAACGAGGTTGGTGGGAACCAGGCCGTAATTCCGCAGCGTATATACCATCGCGAAAAACAGAAACAGTATCCAAGACAGCAGATAGAGGCGTGCGCCGGGAACTTTGTGGATCACGCTGTAGACACCTGACCATGCCGATACCAGCAGAGAAGCGAATAAGACGGCAGTAAGCAGGCGGCCACCAGCGTAATAGGATACGGTGAAGCCGATGACGATGAGTATCGCCAACAATATTCCAATACCTAGCAAAGTGCGGTCCAGCCAAGGCGATCTGGCAGCGGTATTGAGAAAGCTGCGGGCAACCTGCGCGACAAAAATGCCGGCGAAGCCGAATGCCCAGTAAGAATAATTGACCAGCCATCCGATATCCGGCCAGAAAAACTCGGCGGCCATACCATTTGCCGCCCCGATCCCCAGGCCGATGGATGCGACGTAAAGCACATAGTCGATATACACGCGCTCGCGCAAACTGAACCACAACAACGCGTTGTAGATCAGCATCGCCAGCAAGGCCCCGAAATAGGCGGCCTGACCCA
This sequence comes from uncultured beta proteobacterium, assembly GCA_903958915.1. Classification (GTDB taxonomy): domain Bacteria; phylum Pseudomonadota; class Gammaproteobacteria; order Burkholderiales; family Burkholderiaceae_C; genus Allorhodoferax. The sequence continues at coordinate 544 of CAJBVC010000515.1, read as the reverse complement.
CATAGAGGGTCCGACTTGACGCGGCAAAAGCTTCCGGCGACCAGACGGTCAGCGGAGCCATCAAAGAGCCTTCAGTCTGTACGCGCACGAAAATTGTGTCGACCGTCTGAGTTGCTGGGGTCATGGGGAAAACGAAATTCACGTGCCGTATCGGGCGTTCGCTGAAGGGATAGGTATCACCGGCGCGGCTTGGCGAATTTACCCCGGGGCGATAAACCTCGATCAAATCCAGTGGGGGGTACGCCAGTTCCAGAAACCACGGAAAATCTGTCGATGGATTCCCGGCGGGTGCCTGCACCTGAAACGCGAGCCACCATGCCGACCGGGTATATCCTTTAGTGAAGCCCTTCTTCGAATCTACCGGTCCAAAAGCACCAGCTGCGAATTGCCGACGTACGTCCTCAATGGTCAGCCCCCCGACCGGATCTTCAAAGGCGACTAGGTAAGGGGCGAGATCCTGCCTTTCCAGTCGCTGATCGACGACAAGAGGCTCCGCGGTGTAAGACGAGGTCGAAATGCTGGCCAGCAACAGCAGAAAAAGGAT
>CAJBVC010000514.1 GCA_903958915.1 uncultured beta proteobacterium | reverse complement strand
CGGTCAAAAAACAGGGTGCGGTTGGGCAATCCGGTCAGGCGGTCATGGTAGGCCATAAATCGGGCCTGTAGTTCGGCTTCCTTGCGCTCGGTGATGTCGGCATGGGTACCGATCATGCGCAGGGGTTGCCCCTCTGGGGTGTGACTGACGATCTTGCCGCGCGACAGAATCCAGCGCCAGAACCCGTCTTTGCTGCGCATGCGAAACTCGGTGGCGAATCCCGCGGTGTCGCCTACCAGGTACGCCTGAATGGCGGCTTGTGCCTGCGGCAGGTCCTCGGCGTGCACGAGTTGCTCCCACGTACGCAATTCATTCGCAAGCTCCTGGTCGGTGTACCCCAGCATCTGTTTCCAGCGTGGTGAAAAGTTGGCTTCGCCGGTCTGGATATTCCAGTCCCACACCCCTTCGCCGGAACCCTCCAGTGCGAACTTCCAGCGCTCCTCACTCTCGCGCAGCGCCTGTTCGGTGCGCCGCTGCGCCGTGATGTCGCGCGCGATGCTCGATACCGCCACGATCTCCCCCGCCGCGTCGCGGATCGGGGACACGGTCAGCGAAACCAGAATGCGGGTGCCGTCCTTGCGCAGCCGCACGGTTTCAAAATCACAAATCGGTTGACCCTGGCGAATGTGGTCGGGAATCAGCGCCACGTCGACATGGCGCTCCGGTGGGATCAGAACATTGATGGAGTGGCCAATCATCTCCTGGGCTGAGTAACCGAAGATGCGTTCAGCAGCCGGGTTCCAGCTCGCCACAATACCCTGCAAATCGCGCGAAATGATGGCATCACCCGACGACTCCACGATCGCTGCCAGCAATGATTGCAACGCTGCGGGGTTGTTGGCCGCAAGAGGCAGTGGCATGCGCGAGACCCCCCTTCCCAATGATTGGCTGTTTTGAATTAAGCTTACTCCTGCTATACCGATTTGCAAAACAAGACCCACCGTCCTTTGACCCAGCGCAGGTTTTTAGGCCACGAACTGTTGGTCTTATCGACCTCAAGTGCGATACTTTGACTTTCATGCGCAGGCGCCGGGAGGAGCTGGATCCATGATTCGATCACCGCGATCATTGCAGACCCGCATCATGTTGGTGGTGATGGGAGCATTGCTTTTGGGGATGGCTGCCCTGTACGCCCATGTGAGCCAGCACCTGCGCTCGGACATGCAACAAGCCTTGGGTGACCAGCAGTTCGCGACCGTGTCGCTGGTGGCTTCGGACATAGACCGGGAACTGACCGATCGCATCAAAGCGCTGGAAGGGGTCGCTGGCGGGATCGACGCCAAACTGCTTGCCGATGCGACGGCGTTGCAGCAGTTTCTGGATGACCGCCACATCCTTCCCATGCTGTTCAATGGCGGCTACTTCGTCACCAACGCAGATGGCATCGCCACCGCGTCGGTGCCGCCAACGGCTGAGCGCGTTGGCAAAAACTACATGGACCGAGACCATGTGGAGGCCGCCCTGAAGGAGGGCCGCAGTGCCATCAGCAAGCCAATCAACAGCCGAACGCTGAAGTTTCCATTGATCTCCATCGCAACGCCCATTCGCAACGTCCACGGCAAGGTGCTGGCAAGTTTG
>CAJBVC010000513.1 GCA_903958915.1 uncultured beta proteobacterium | reverse complement strand
GCCAGGGAGATCCTTAAAACACGCGAGCAATTGAACAAAATTCTGGCCGATCGCACTGGCCAGCCGCTCGAACGGATCGCCCGCGACACGGAACGCGACTATTACATGTCAGCGGATGAGTCGAAGGAGTATGGATTGATTGACCAGGTGATATCCAAACGCCCTTGATGGAACAGGGCTATTGGTGCGTTGCAGCGTGTGGTTGCCAATCCGAGGCGGCTATCATTGCACATCGTTAAATAAAGGCAGTCTCCCATGGCCGAGAAAAAAGGCTCTTCCAGTGAAAAAACCCTGTACTGCTCCTTTTGTGGCAAGAGCCAGCATGAAGTAAAGAAACTGATTGCGGGACCGTCCGTCTTTGTCTGCGACGAATGTATCGAACTGTGCAACGAAATCATTCGCGACGAGTTGCCAGCGGCAGTGGACGGGAAGGATGCGCGCGGAGATCTCCCCACGCCAGCGGAAATCAAAGCCAACCTGGACAATTATGTGATCGGGCAGGAGCCTGCCAAGAGGACGTTGGCGGTAGCGGTGTACAACCACTACAAGCGGTTGAGGCACCAGGAGAAGGCCAAGAAGGACGATGTAGAACTGGCGAAAAGCAATATTTTGCTGATCGGCCCGACGGGTTCCGGCAAGACCCTGCTGGCGCAAACTCTGGCGCGTATGTTGGACGTTCCGTTTGTGATGGCGGATGCCACGACGCTGACGGAAGCAGGCTATGTGGGCGAAGACGTCGAAAACATTGTTCTCAAGTTGCTCCAAAGCTGCAACTACGAGGTAGAGCGGGCGCAGCGTGGCATTGTGTATATTGACGAAATTGACAAGATTTCGCGCAAATCGGACAACCCCTCCATCACACGGGATGTGTCCGGAGAAGGCGTGCAACAGGCACTCCTCAAGTTGATCGAGGGCACCATGGCGAGCGTGCCGCCCCAAGGGGGACGCAAGCACCCTAACCAGGATTTTGTGCAGATCGACACCACCAATATTTTGTTTATTTGTGGTGGAGCCTTTGCCGGGCTGGAGAAGGTGGTGGAGGCACGCACGCAATCTTCGGGTATTGGCTTTAGTGCGACGGTGCAAAGCAAAGCCCAGCGCAGTCTGACGGATGTTTTTAAGGAAGTGGAACCGGAAGACCTCATCAAATTCGGGTTGATTCCGGAGTTGGTCGGTCGTATGCCTGTGGTTGCCGCACTTGCAGAGTTGACCGAAGATGCGCTGGTGCAGATTTTGACCGAACCGAAGAATGCATTGGTCAAGCAATACACAAAATTGCTGTCGATGGAGGGGGCGGATCTGGAGATTCGACCGAATGCACTCAAAGCCATTGCGCGCAAGGCATTGGCCCGCAAAACGGGAGCCCGTGGCCTGCGCTCGATCCTGGAGCAGTCATTGATCGACACCATGTACGAACTACCCAATGTTGCCAACGTCGAAAAGGTGGTCGTGGACGAATCCACCATAGAAGAAAACAAGCCTCCACTGCTGGTCTATCGCGAGGCGGCCAAGAAAGCCTGAACGAAACGTGCACAATCGCCCGATATAGTGGGTTTTTGCGCACGTTCAACTGAACTTTCCTACACTTCTCACTTCGATAATCGAAGTTCGCTTGAAATCGAAGCGAGACGGCCCCACTTCAACTGGTAACGTAAAGGTCTCCCTATGTCTGGCCACATTTCTCTGCCTGCCGATCCTATTGATCTACCTCTTTTGCCGTTGCGCGATGTGGTGGTCTTTCCGCACATGGTGATCCCACTTTTTGTCGGTCGACCCAAGAGTATCAAGGCGCTGGAGGCGGCGATGGAGGCCGAGCGACGCATCATGTTGGTGGCACAGAAAGCTGCGGCAAAGGATGACCCGCTGGTTTCCGATATGTTTGACGTTGGCTGCATCTCAACCATACTTCAGATGTTGAAGTTGCCAGACGGAACGGTGAAGGTGTTGGTGGAAGGCCATCAGCGTGCTTCGGTGGTCCGAATCGAGGAGGGCGAGTCCTTCTTTACAGCCAACGTGTTGCCCATAGAAGGGCCTGACGCGGCGGCAGAAAAAGCAAACGGCAGCGAGATTGAGGCATTGCGCAGAGCGGTGATGCAGCAGTTTGACCAATACGTGAAGCTCAACAAGAAGATTCCGCCGGAAATTCTGACTTCGATCTCGAGCATCGATGATGCGGGTCGACTTGCTGACACGATTGCCGCCCATTTGCCACTCAAGCTCGATAGCAAACAGGCCGTGTTGAGCCTCTCAACAGTCAAAGATCGACTCGAAAATTTGTTCGACCAGATCGAGCGGGAAGTCGACATCCTGAACGTTGACAAGAAAATTCGAGGTCGGGTCAAGCGCCAGATGGAGAAAAACCAGCGCGACTTCTACCTCAATGAGCAGGTTAAGGCGATTCAGAAAGAACTGGGTGAGGGGGAAGAGGGCGCCGACATCGAGGAAATCGAGAAAAAGATCAAGGCGGCAAAGATGCCCAAGGACGCCCTGAAAAAAGCAGAGGCGGAGTTGAAAAAGCTCAAACTCATGTCGCCGATGTCTGCCGAAGCCACGGTGGTGCGCAACTATATTGATGTGCTCGTGGGTCTTCCGTGGGTTGCCAAGACAAAGATCAAGCACAACTTGGCGAACGCAGAGAAAGTGCTCAATGAAGACCATTACGGCCTTGACAAGGTCAAAGATCGGATTCTTGAGTATCTTGCGGTTCAGCAGCGCGTTGACAAGGTCAAGGCGCCAATTCTCTGCTTGGTGGGCCCTCCGGGCGTTGGCAAGACGTCGCTCGGTCAATCAATTGCCAAGGCCACAGGGCGCAAGTACGTTCGCATGGCTTTGGGTGGGATGCGCGACGAGGCTGAAATTCGTGGACATCGCCGAACCTACATTGGTGCCATGCCCGGCAAGGTGCTGCAAAGCCTGTCCAAGGTGGGTACACGCAACCCACTGTTTCTGCTCGACGAGATCGACAAACTAGGTACCGATTTTCGGGGTGACCCTAGCAGTGCGCTGCTCGAAGTCCTGGACCCCGAACAGAATCACAAGTTTGGTGACCACTATGTTGAGGTTGATTACGACCTCAGTGATGTCATGTTTGTGGCCACCAGCAATTCCATAAACATTCCGCCAGCCTTGCTGGACCGTATGGAAGTGATACGTCTGGCTGGATATACCGAAGACGAAAAGACCAACATTGCCCTTACCTACTTGCTGCCCAAGCAGATGAAGAACAATGGTGTGAAGGACAGTGAACTCCTCATCACCGAGGATGCGGTCCGCGATATTGTTCGCTATTACACCCGCGAAGCCGGTGTGCGCTCTTTGGAGCGAGACCTGTCCAAGATATGTCGCAAAGTGGTCAAGGGGTTACTTCTGAAAAAGATGGTGGCCCAGGTCAAGGTCACGGCAGACAATCTGAACGATTTTCTCGGAGTCCGCAAGTACACCTACGGACGCGCCGAGCAACAGAATCAGGTGGGTCAAGTGGTTGGCTTGGCATGGACGGAAGTGGGTGGAGACTTGCTGACCATTGAGGCGGCTCTTACGCCGGGTAAGGGCGTCATCACACGCACGGGATCGCTGGGCGATGTCATGAAAGAATCGGTGGAAGCCGCGCGCACAGTGGTGCGCAGCCGGTCGCGCAGGCTCGGCATCAAGGATGAAGTGTTTGAGAAAAAGGACATCCACATCCACGTACCCGATGGTGCCACGCCCAAAGACGGACCGAGCGCTGGTGCAGCGATGACCACTGCATTTGTCTCCGCACTTACTGGTATTCCCGTGCGCAGTGATGTTGCCATGACAGGAGAAATCACTCTGCGTGGCGAGGTTACCGAGATTGGCGGATTGAAGGAAAAGCTGTTGGCAGCGCTGCGTGGGGGCATCAAGACGGTGCTGATTCCTGAGGCAAACGCGAAGGATTTGCAGGATATTCCAGAGAATGTGAAGAACGGCCTTGAAATCGTTCCGGTGCGATGGATTGACAAAGTCCTCGAGTTGGCGCTGGAATCCGCGCCGGTTCCTTTGCCTGAAGAAGAAGCGCAGTCTGTGGTTGCAGCGAGTGTTGCTGCGGCGGAATTGCAGGGCTCTGTGAAACATTAATTGTGAAATTTTTCTCTGCGGCTTAGCCTCAATAAAAAAAGCGCGCTATAATTTGAGGCTTGAAACGCGGGAATAGCTCAGTTGGTAGAGCGCAACCTTGCCAAGGTTGAGGTCGAGAGTTCGAGACTCTTTTCCCGCTCCAGAAACATGCAAAAAGGGGAAGCAACAAGCTTCCCCTTTGCGTTAGTTCCCTGCATAGTGGCGCGGTAGCAAAGCGGTTATGCCCCGGATTGCAAATCCGGTTAGTCCGGTTCGACTCCGGACCGCGCCTCCAAAATTACTTGATAAATATCGCCCCTGATCCATTCAGATGAGGCGTTTTATTCGAAAATAGGGTCTACGTGCCCGAGTGGTGAAATAGGTAGACACATCGGACTTAAAATCCGCCGCTTCGTGAATAACGGGCGTACCGGTTCGATTCCGGTCTCGGGCACCACTACACTCCAGACTATGCCACGCCATAACACTCCTTTTGAAATCCACGTTCATGGACAGGTGCCCTTGAAAGCGCAGGTCAAATTCGAGCAACTGCAGGATGCCCTAAAGCCCATGTGGAAATACGCTGGGGCGCGGTCGCTCGCAGATGGTGCGAGGAGTTCGTACGAGGATGAGCCAGGTATCAAATTCGATGCCCACGAACGAACCCTGCAGATGTGCTGGACAGTTGCGGGAGATTTTGATTTTCGTCAGATTCTTGATGAAGTGTGCATGAACCTGAACGAACTCGCTGATGCTGGTGCCGCCATCGAGGTGACCTTCTATGATGCCGATTATGACGATGAGGATAATCAGAATGGTGAGGAGTCACGTGACGATTTCGTGATGCTGTTTGTGGGGCCAGACCCAGCCGCCATCATGCAGGTGCAGCGGGATTTGCTTGTGCAGGATGTCGTCAGCATGATGGAGCGCCATTTTGATGGCGCTGAATTGGGCGGTGTGGTAGCCGAAGTGGACAAGTTGTTTGCGCAGAGGTTTGATTCACTGGTAAGTTCTCTGGCTTTGGGAAAACCCCCCACGGGTTCTGGTGGCAATGCCCTGGGCGGGCATGGAAACGGCAGAAAACCAAGGCACCTCCATTGAGTTCGCAGAAGTAGCAACGAGAAAGCAGTGGACCCATCACGATGTTAAAAAAAATTGGCGTCGACCAACTCGTCATCGGAATGCACCTCAAGGAGTTTTGTGGCTCCTGGATGGAGCATCCTTTTTGGCGAACCGGGTTCGTTTTGACGGACCCTAAGGACATCGCGAGTATTTTGGCAAGCAGTATCAAGGAGGTCTGGATTGATGCGAGCAAGGGGCTTGATGTGGCCGCAGGGCAAAGCGCAGTCTCAGAAGCGGAATCCGATGCGCAAGTGGAGGCGGAACTTCTTTCTGCCGTGACCGAGCGGCGCGAAATCGCACCCGTATCGACAGCTGTCGAAATCCAGCGAGCCGCGCAGATCTGCTTGCAGTCCAAACAGGCTGTGATATCGATGTTCCAGGAAGCGCGGATGGGCAAGGCCGTGGACACGGGCGGAGCGCAGAAGTTGGTGGAAGAAATCAGTGATTCGGTGGCCCGCAATCCGGGTGCGCTTATCAGCTTGGCGCGGCTCAAAACGGCGGACGACTATACCTACATGCACTCGGTGGCCGTGTGTGCCATGATGGTCGCCTTGTCCAATCAGTTAGGCTTGGATGAGCAGCAGACACGTCTGGCAGGCCTTTCTGGGCTGATGCATGATCTGGGCAAAGCAATGATGCCTATGGAGGTCTTGAACAAGCCGGGTAAGTTGACGGATGCCGAGTTTTCCATTATTAAATCGCACCCCGAAGAAGGACACCGGTTGCTTTTGACGGGGCGTGATGTCGATCCTATGGTACTGGACGTGTGTCTGCATCACCACGAGAAAACCGATGGTTCTGGGTACCCAAAGGGTCTCAAGAGTGACGAGATCAGCCTGTTTGCAAAGATGGGGGCAGTGTGTGATGTCTACGATGCCATCACCTCGAACCGGCCCTACAAGGCGGGTTGGGACCCGGCTGAGTCTTTGCGCAAGATGGCGGAGTGGTCCAACGGGCATTTTGATGTCAAGGTCTTCCAGGCCTTCGTCAAGAGCTTGGGAATCTATCCCATTGGCTCACTGGTTCGTCTTACATCGGGGCGTCTTGGGGTCGTGATGGAGCAAACCGGGAAGTCCCTGACGACTCCAAGAGTCAAAGTGTTTTTCTCAACCAAGTCAAATATGCGCATTCTGCCCGAGATCGTGGATCTCTCGGCTTCGGGCGCACATGAAAAAATTGTTGCCAGGGAGGACCCGGCAAAGTGGCGGTTCTCGGACTTGAACGAGCTGTGGTCAGGCCAGGCAGGTATTTAGCGATTGCTGCCAGAACGCCCGCCAAAATTGCGTAATACGCTATAAAAATAGGAGCAAAACAACTGCTTGTTACTTGCTCCGACTATCTTGGTTAGTGGGCTAAACAGTCTTCGGTCTGGGGTTGTATTTGCCGAGTTCAAGTTTGGCGATTGCATTGCGGTGGACTTCGTCCGGACCATCGGCAAAGCGCAGAGTGCGGGCGTTGGTGTAGGCATAGGCCAACGGGAAGTCGTCGCACATTCCGCCGCCACCATGCGCCTGAATAGCCCAATCAATTACATCGCAAGCCATCGTTGGCGCCACAACCTTGATCATGGCGATCTCATTCTTGGCATACTTGTTGCCGGCCACATCCATCATCCACGCGGCTTTGAGTGTCAATAAACGCGCCATATCGATTTTGCAACGTGATTCCGCGATGCGCTCCTGTGTCACCGTTTGCGCTGCAATGGGTTTGCCGAACGCGACACGTGCCGAAGCGCGTTTGCACATCAATTCAAGCGCTCTTTCAGCCAAACCGATCAAGCGCATGCAGTGGTGAATGCGACCTGGTCCAAGGCGTCCCTGCGCTATTTCAAATCCACGTCCCTCTCCCAACAGGATGTTGGAAACGGGTACCGTGACGTTTTCAAAGAGCACTTCCATGTGGCCATGGGGCGCATCGTCATAGCCAAAAACATTCAACGGGCGAACCACCTTCAAGCCGGGAGTGTTTGCAGGTACCAACACCATGCTTTGTTGTGAGTGCCGGGCTGCTTCCGGATCGGTCTTGCCCATGGTCACATAAATTGCGCAACGCGGGTCACCAGCGCCCGATGTCCACCATTTGCGCCCATTGATGATGTAGTTGTCTCCCTGACGCTCGACACGTGTTTCGATGTTGGTGGCGTCGCTGGAGGCAACTTGGGGCTCGGTCATAGCGAAGGCGGACCGAATCTTGCCTTCCAGCAAAGGTTTGAGCCAGCGTGACTTGTTCTCATCTGACCCGTAACGCGCAATCGTCTCCATGTTTCCGGTATCGGGAGCGGAGCAGTTGAATACCTCGCTGGACCACATGACACGCCCCATGATCTCCGCCAGTGGGGCGTATTCCTGGTTGGTGAGTCCGGCGCCGTCGTAGCCAGAGGCCTGGGCACTATCCACTGGCAGGAACAGGTTCCAGAGTCCGGCAGCCTGTGCTTTGGGCTTCAGATTTTCGATGGTTTGCAAAGGCGTCCAGCGTTTTCCTGCGGCCGTATTGGCTGCAATTTCTGCATGGTACGCACCCTCTGATGGGTAAATGTGATCATCCATAAACTTCTGCAGGCGCGTTTGAAGTTCTTTGGTTTTGGGCGAGTAGTCAAAGTCCATGGTGTCTCCGGTAAATCCATGCGGTTAATCGAAAGAAAAGGGGCGGGTTAGCCCTGTTGCGCAAATTTCCAGGCCATCTGCGCCAGCGGTTTTGCACCTGCAGCCGAACTCACAGCCTGCGCACTGGAAGCCGTGCCCGCCTCGACGCGCTTTGCAATACCTTGCAATATGGCTGCGATGCGAAACATGTTGTAGGCCATGTAGAAATTCCAGTCGTGCTTTAGTTGCTCCGGCGTTGCGATGCCTGTGCGCTCACAGTAGCGTCGGATGTACTCGGCTTCGTCAGGGATGCCCAGTTGGGCGAAATCGAGCCCGCCGATACCACGAAACGAGCCTGGTGGAATGTGCCAGGCCATGCAGTGGTAGCTGAAGTCCGCAAGCGGGTGTCCCAAGGTCGACAACTCCCAATCCAGCACAGCAAGTACCGTCGGTTTATCCGCTTCAAACATCAGATTGTCGAGGCGAAAATCACCATGAACGATGCTGACCATCGACTCGTCGCGCGCCATCACCGGAATGTGGTTGGGGAGCCAGTCCATCAGCATGTCCATTTCGGCAATGGGCTGTGTTACGGACGCGGTGTATTGCTTGCTCCAGCGCCCTATCTGGCGTTCAAAGTAATTGCCTGGTTTTCCGAAATCCTTGAGACCGCGCTGCGTGAAGTTGACTTTGTGTAGTGCCGATATCACACGATTCATTTCGTCGTAAATTTCGGACCGCTGGAGCGCCGTCATTCCCGGCAAAGACTGGTCCCACAAGACACGGCCCTGCATGTATTCCATGACATAAAAAGCGCGTCCGATGACCGACTCGTCCTCGCACAGACAGTACATGTGCGGTACCGGAACATCGGAATCTTGCAGTCCTCGCATCACCGCAAATTCACGCTCGACCGCGTGGGCCGAGGGCAATAGTTTCGCCACGGGCCCTGGTTTTGCGCGCATGACATAGCTCTTGCCCGGCGTGACGAGCTTGTAGGTGGGATTGGACTGTCCGCCCTTGAACATCTCTGCTGTCAACGGGCCTTCGAAGCCGTCCAAGTGCGTTTGCAACCAGTCCCCTAACACGTGCAAGTCAACGGAATGCTGGCTTGATACGGGGCGGGTTCCGACAAAGTGGTCAAATTCGCTCATGGCAATATGGTGGTTGGTGCAGTTTTGTGGTCAATCGTCGGCCTCAATGATGCGCATCAGAGCGTCCCGATCCCGCACAACCAAGCCACCGGGTTCGATCCGAATGGCGTTGTCCCGCTCCATCGCTTTGAGCTCCTGGTTGACGCGCTGGCGCGAAGCCCCCAGCAGTTGCGCCAACTCCTCTTGCGCAAGATGCAAACCGATCCGTATCTCGCTGGCTTCGCTCAAAGAGGGCACTCCATAACTTCTGACGAGGTGCAATAGTTGCTTGGCCAAACGAGCCCGTAAGGGCAGTGTGTTGAGGTCTTCCACCAATCCATAAAGTTGACGAATTCGACGGGCGTGCAAGCGCAGTAAAGCCTCGTACAGTTCGACGTGCGTCGAGAGAATCTTCTTGAAATCGGCCTTTGCTACACACAGAATTGTGCTGTCTCCATGGGCATAAGCATCGTGTGTACGGCGGTCTCCATCGAAGATGGAGACGTCCCCAAACCAGATTCCAGGTTCTACATAGGTCAGCGTAATCAGCTTGCCTGAAATGGAGGTAGAACTGACTCGTACCGCTCCTTTGGCACAGGCGATCCACTCTTCCGGTGGTTCGCCTCTGGCTGCAATGAGGTCCCCATCTTTGTGGCGTTTGACGTAGGCGCATCGGAGAATGTCGTGTTTGAGGGATGGAGAAAGTGTGGAAAACCAGCGACCGGCATTAATCGCCGCGCGTTCGTCGATAGTAAGAATGGGTTCGTCCATGGCCTGTCTTTTGGGTGACTGCTGTCGGGTTCTCTGAACGCGCCATTGTCTCCCCCGGGACCGTATTCCGCAAAGATGCCTGTCACCTGCGTGTCTATTGTGCGTTCCGTCCCTCTAGACAGCATGCTGGTTCGAGAGTGCTGGAAGCAGTTTGGAAAGCCATTTCAGCGGTGTGCCAAAATGCCGCCATAGATGACGTCAACAAATATATTCAAGTCTTCAGTTCTGGGAGTCGCATTGTTATGCACGCTGAGTGACGGCGTCGGCATGTCTTTGGGACGTCCGCGTAGCGTCGCGCTGGTGGGACAGCCTCTAGAGTTGACAGTTCCAGTTCAGCTCGATTCTGAGGAAAAAGCATCGGGGCTATGTTTTGACGCCGATGTGTTTTTTGGGGACAACAAACTGGATACGAGCCAGGTATTGGTGACGGTTCCGACGGTTGAGCAGGACTCGGTTGTGAATGTGCGGGTGGTGTCGCGGCAATCGATTGATGAACCCGTGGTAACCGTCTATTTGCGTGGCGGATGTATTCAGAAGTCGACCCGCAAATTCGTTCTGTTGGCAGATCTGGCAACTGATATGGTGGTCCCTTCGCTGCCTATCAGTGTTCAAGTGCGACCGCTAGCGTCCAGTGTTGTCGCTCCCATGGCAAACGCACCAATCGCACCGCGAGAGTCCCGGTCGATGCCTACTCGAGCTGACAATCCGCAGGTCAAGCGCGCGCGTCCGGTATCCACCGGTGCGGGTGTAGTGCCAGCACTTGATGTCGACGGATCGCCAACGGTACAGCCTGGTGCCAGTGCAAGCGTCTCCGTTGTGAAGCGTTCACGACTGAAACTCGCACCGATTGACTTGTCGATTGAACGGGACCCCGTGCTGAAGTTGACAGCCGAGATGGCTTACCTGCCCTCGGAAGATTTGAATAAACGCAATGAGGCGGTGGCCCTGTGGCAAGCGCTGAACGCTTTACCACAAGACATACTGCGGGATCAGGCGCGTGTGAGGTTGATGGAAGATGATCTGAAGTTGCAGCGTGACGCGACGTCCAAGAATGCCCAAACCCTTCAGGAACTGACAGCCCGGCTTGAGTCGATGGAAGCACAAAAATATGCCAACCCACTGGTGTATGCCTTGTCTGGCCTGCTTTTGGTGTGCTTTGCGGGTTTGGCGTTTGCATGGAGTCGCTTGCGTGACCAAACATTGGGGGCCGCCCCTTGGTGGCGGGGACGCGGTGATGACCTTGACGATGATGAAGACCTGGCGCCTGCTGGAATAGACGTCGCCGCGAGGGGCGAAGGGCCACCTTTGAATCGTTCGACAATTGATTCTGCCTCGATCACGCCAGTTGCCACGGAGGTTGACATTGATCTGGACCTCGGAGAGTCCGCTTTTACCAATGTTGGCGGAGCTTCAACGCACATGCAGGGTGGTGGTGCTGTCACTGACGTACAACCGTTGGACGTTGGAGTTTCCATGCACCGGGATTTTTCCTACAGTGCCCTGGACGGACTGCGTTCGATGAACATGCAGGAGATGCTTGATGTGCGCCAGCAAGCGGAATTTTTCATGACGCTGGGGCAGTACGATGAGGCAATCGGACTTTTGACGACAAGCATTACCGACAGCGGGGAGTCCAACCCGCTGGTGTACCTGGAATTGCTGAAGGCACTGCACAGTTTGAGTAGAAAGACCGATTACGATGACTATCGGGCGGACTTCAATGCCCGGTTTACGGGTCATGTTCCTGAATACACTGGCTTTAATCAGGGTGGACAGGACTTGGAAGCCTACCCAGATGTTCTTTCGCGAATTGTTGCCAATTGGCCATCGAAACAGTCGCTGGAGGTGATCGAGGAATGCCTGGTGCGCCGACACGGAGTCGTGCCCGAACATGAGTTTGATTTGGACGCCTACCGTGACCTTTTGGTATTGCACGGAGTTGCAAGCCGCATACTTTCGACATCAGAGTCGGGTCCGGCGCCATTCAGCACGACCAAGGTAGAGTTACCGCAAGCGCCGTCCCCAATCGAAGACCTCATGGCGGTGGACTTTGTTACTGATCCATTCGATTCATTGGAGCCGGTAAATCCAGTGGAGCCCTTGCCTGAAATCCTGGATGACCCTGCAAACTACGCAGTGGACCTTGACCTTTCCGATGGCGCCAGCAATCTGATGGATTTCGACGCCGAGCGCCTGTCTGACAGTGCGCCACTGGCAAAAGTTAAGCCAGAAGCAGGGACCAGTTATTAGCGTCTGACCTGCAGGGCACCAGGATTAATGATGTTGGTGGGAGTGCCTTTGATGAAATTGGTCACATTGTCAAATGCAGGGCCAAAATAGGTCTCATAGTTGCCTTGCTCCACATAACCAATGTGTGGCGTACAAATGCAGTTTTCGAGCCGCAGCAGGGCATGCCCCTGCAAGATCGGTTCTGTTTCGAATACATCCACCGCTGCGAGTCCAGGTCGGCCACGATTCAGGGCGCTGATCAGTGCGTCGGGTTCAATCAGTTCTGCACGCGACGTGTTGACCAGCAGCGCGGTAGTTTTCATGCGTGCAAGATCGGTAGCTGTCACGATGGAGCGACTGCTTTCTGAAAGGCGTAAATGGAGGGAAAGGACATCACACTCACCAAAAAAAGCATCGCGCGTTGCTGCAGTAGCGTACCCTTGCTGCTGGGCGGTTTGCCTAGAGGACTCGCTACCCCAGACAACGACTTGCATCCCAAATGCCTTGCCGTATCCTGCAACGATTTGACCGATACGACCAAACCCCCAAATACCCAGGATTTTTCCGTGCAGTTGGGCACCCAGTCCGAAATTTGGTGGCATTGAAGCCATCTTCAAGCCGGACTGTTGCCAAGCGCCATGCTTGAGATTGCCTACATACTGGGGAATCCTGCGCAGTGCCGCCATCACCAGTGCCCAGGTTAGCTCGGCTGGCGCCAACGGTGATCCGACTCCCTCGGCGACAGCGATGCCGCGATCGGTGCAGGCCTGTACGTCCACATGGCTGCCCACGCGACCAGTCTGCGAGATCAATTTCAGCTTGGGAAGCTTGTCAATCAGCGCGCGATTGATGTGAGTGCGCTCTCTGATGAGAACAATAACATCAGCATCCTTCAGCCGGACCGACAACTGCCCCAAACCTTTGACCGTATTGGTGTAAACCTTGGCCTGAAAATTCTCCAACTTGGCAGCGCAATCGAGTTTTCGTACGGCGTCCTGATAGTCATCCAAAATCACAATATTCATAACTGTGATTGTGCCCTGACAATGAGGCGTTATCTGGCGGATTCGACTCCCACCACGTGTTCCGCTTCCCGAGCTACCAAACGATCCAGTTCGGCACAGACGTCTGCCATGCGACCGGAAATGACCATTCTGCCCACGCTGGAACGGTGCAGACCAGACTCGGCAACCCGTACCACTCGCAATGGCACGACCCTAGGGCTGAACATCGGCTTTTCTCCCATGGGAGTGTTTTGGGACTTTCTCGGTCCGACACGGGCACGCCAATTGACATTGGCTGTAGCGGGAGCCTCTAGCGCACCAGTGGTAAGTCGACCTCCGGTCCACCAGCGTTGCACGCGTTGCAGAGGTGCCATCGCGATGAGGTTGGCAAGCAATACGATATTCATGGTGTGTTCCGCTCCGAGTGTTTACATCAGCATGGTGTTTCGGATCAGTCCGACAGCGAGACCCTCAATTTCGAAAGGTTCACCTGGTTCGACCACAATGGTCTGGTAATCCGGGTTTTCCGGATGAAGCTCAATCAGATGCTTGTTGCGACGAAAGCGTTTGACTGTCACTTCATCGCCAAGACGGGCGACAACGATTTGGCCATTTTTGGCGTCTTTGGTGGCTTGCACAGCCAATAAATCGCCGTCCATGATGCCGGCGTCACGCATGGACATGCCGCGCACCTTAAGCAGGTAGTCTGGTTGTCTCTGAAAAAGACTGTTTTCCACGTAATAGGTCTGATCAACGTGTTCCTGGGCAAGAATTGGGGAACCAGCGGCAACCCGACCAATCAGTGGGAGAGCAAGTTGCGCCAAGCCTGGCAAGGGGAGCGAGAACTGCTTGAATCTCGACTCATTGATCGAGCGCAGCGCCTCACTCTTGAGTCGAATCCCCCTCGATGTGCCGCTCACCAATTCAATGACACCCTTACGTGCAAGTGCCTGCAAATGCTCCTCTGCCGCATTGGCCGATTTAAAGCCCAATTCGTTCGCGATCTCTGCGCGGGTCGGTGGGGCTCCGGTGCGGGAGATGGCGCTTTGAATCAAGTCCAGAATTTGCTGTTGTCGGGCGGTGAGTTTGGGGCTTTCAAGCATATTGGCTCCTAGTTAATTCCGGGTCCGGCTGTTAGTCTGTACACCCTGTTTCGGCATCCAGTAGCTGTATTTTTAACCAGCATTCAAAAAATTGCAAGTTTTTTTGTAGGTTTACATTTGTTAGCGGGTTTGACGCTGCGCGCGGCCGATCAGTGCAGGCCGATTCGCAACAGTAGAATTCATAACTTCATTGAAAGAGATCACGCTATGACTTCGCTTTCCTGTCGCGCCATACTTGGTGGACTTGCACCTTCAGACACGCCGGTGACTTTGCGGGGTTGGGTCCGCACCCGGCGCGATTCCAAGGCTGGAATGTCATTTGTGCATGTGTCCGATGGTTCGTGCTTTCACCCAGTGCAGGTAATCGCGGCTGCTGAGCTTCCCAATTACAGTGATGAAATTCATCGGTTGACTGCTGGGTGTTCCGTTGAGGCCACTGGGTTGATCGTGCCTTCGCCAAATGCCGGGCAACCGTACGAGATGCAAGCTACTGCAATCAAGGTAGTGGGGTGGGTTGACGACCCTGACACGTATCCCATTCAGCCCAAGGCGCATTCTATGGAGTTCCTGCGGGAGGTGGCGCATTTGCGACCGCGTACCAATGTGATTGGTGCCAGCGCCCGTGTCAGACACACACTGGCGACCGCCATACACCGCTTCTTCACTGATAACGAATTTCTTTGGGTCAACACACCCATCATCACTGCGTCTGACGCAGAGGGAGCTGGGGAGCTATTTCGAGTGTCCACGCTGGACGCCTTGAACCCGCCGCGTACGGCGGACGGCAAGGTTGATTTCTCCAAGGATTTTTTTGGACGAGAAGCATTTTTGACGGTGTCTGGCCAGCTCAATGTCGAAACGTATTGCATGGCCCTGTCCAAGGTTTATACGTTTGGTCCAACATTCCGTGCGGAGAATTCCAACACCAGTCGGCACTTGGCAGAGTTCTGGATGGTAGAGCCGGAAATTGCGTTTGCAGACCTTTCCGCGGATGCCGATTTAGCCGAGGCACTGCTCAAGTACATTTTCAAGGCGGTGCTGGCTGAGCGGCCGGACGACATGGCATTCTTCGACGACCGAATTGAGAAAGGGCTCATTGCCAAACTTCAAAGCATCATTGAGCGTCAATTCGTCCGCATGGACTACACCGAAGCCATCAAGATCCTGGAGAATTCAAAGCATAAGTTTGAGTACCCGGTCAAGTGGGGTGTGGACCTGCAAAGTGAGCATGAACGCTTCCTTGCGGAGAAGCATGTCGGTGGCCCCGTGGTGTTGATGAACTATCCGAAAGAAATTAAGGCGTTCTACATGCGGCTCAACGGAGACGACAAGACGGTGGCTGCCATGGACGTTCTGGCCCCCGGAATTGGCGAGATTATTGGCGGGAGCCAGCGTGAGGAAAGGCTGGAGGTGCTCGATGCGCGTTTGGAGGCAACGGGTCTCGACAAAAATGCCTACAGTTGGTACCGTGACCTGCGGCGTTATGGAACCGTGCCCCATGCCGGATTTGGATTGGGCTTTGAGAGGACGGTGGCCTATGTAACCGGCCTCTCCAATGTTCGCGATGTGATTCCGTTTCCCCGCACGCCTGGCAGCGCCCGGTACTGAACAGGAGAAATTTCAGGCGGAAAGGGCTTCAAAAGCCCTGAGTTTTATTTCTTCCACGCTTCCAGTGCCACTAATGGCGCGGTACTTTGGGGCAGCGGCCGGATCGGTCTTGGCCCAATCGGCGTAGTACTGCACCAGGGGGCGGGTTTGTTCGCTGTAGACCGCCAGCCGTTTTTTCACGGTCTCTTCTTTGTCATCGTCTCGTTGAATCAAGGGCTCACCGGTGATGTCGTCCACGCCAGCCGCTTTGGGTGGGTTAAATTTCACATGGTAGGTGCGCCCGGAAGCCGGATGGGAGCGTCGCCCGCTCATGCGTTCCACGATCGCTTCGAAGGGCACATCAATTTCCAGCACATAGTCAAGATCGACGCCGGCAGCCTTCATGGCGTCTGCTTGTGGAATCGTACGCGGGAACCCATCAAACAGAAAACCATTGGCGCAATCGGCCTGGGTAAGCCGTTCTTTTACGAGGTTGATGATGAGGTCGTCACTCACCAATCCACCAGATGCCATGACCGCTTTGGCTTCCAATCCCAGGGGTGTGCCGGCCTTGACTGCAGCACGCAACATGTCACCCGTAGATATTTGCGGAATTCCGTACTTCTGGCAAATGAAGGTGGCCTGGGTACCTTTTCCCGCTCCTGGAGCGCCCAACAAAATCAGTCTCATGGATAACCTCGAATAATGAAAAACTCTTCAAGCCGTGCACAAGGGTCTTGGTAGATATGCAACACACCGGATGGGCATGAGAATAGCACGGCCCGGCAGCAAACTATCTTACAGAAGCCGCAACCGAAGACGATAGTACACGGCGCACTCGCTCAAGGTCTTCCGGCGTGTCGACACCTATCCCAGGAGCGTCGCGACTGATGTGCACGGCAATTCGGTAGCCATGCCAAAGGGCACGCAATTGTTCCAACGCCTCGGTTACTTCCAGAGACGCTTGAGGCAGCGTTGGGAAGGCGCGCAAGAACCCCACCCGGTAGGAGTAAATTCCAATATGCCGCAGCGGTGCCGGCTCAGGCAAGCACCGCGGTTCGATAGCGAACCCATCGCGCCACCAAGCAATAGGCGCACGGCTGAAATACAAGGCCAAGCCACTGGCGTCCGTGACCACCTTGACGACATTGGGATTGAGGAAATCTGCAAGGTTGTCCAGGGGATGGGCTGCGGTTCCCATTGCTGCCTGCGGATGTTGGACAAGCAATGCTGCCACCGCCTGCACCAGACGCGGATCAATCAATGGCTCGTCACCCTGCACGTTGACCACTACGGCCTCGTCCGGCAAACCGAGAATCTGCGCGGCTTCGGCGAGTCGATCGCTGCCGGACGCATGGTCCTGGCGAGTCAGGACGGATTCAATACCGTGGTTGGCACAGGCTTGAACGATGGAGTGGTCATCGGCAGCTACCACGACCCGCGGCTGCGCCGCCCCTGACAGCACCCGCTGTGCAACGCGAACGACCATCGGTACCCCGCAAAGATCGACCAAGGGTTTGTTGGGCAAGCGCGTGGAAGCCAAACGCGCCGGAATGAGGACGACGTAGTCCATCAGAGTCTGTGTCAGAGGCCGAGTTCGCTGTCTGTGAGCATGCGCGCTTCGCTTTCCAGCAAAACTGGAATTCCGTCGCGCACAGGGTAGGCTAGCCGGGCGCTGTGGGAGGTGAGTTCCTGCTTCTCGCGATCGTATTCGAGTGGCCCTTTTGTCACCGGGCAAACGAGCAATTCAAGTAGTTTGGTGTCCATGTGTGGATGATAGCCTTGCCGCAAACAGTTCGGTCAAATGGGAATCCAGCGTCTCGAAAAACCCAGCTGAAATGTCCAGTTCCAGGGGTACGGCCAATGCAGTTGGCTCAATTTCCCACAGTTTGATGGCGTCTTTCTCGGTGCAAATGATGCTGTAACGCCCGTATTCAGTGCGTGATAAGCTATCAAAAGCATAGTGATCCGGCAGTGCTACGGTTTTTTCCAGTGGCACGCCTTTGGCGCGCAGCATGTCAAAAAAAGCATCTGGCTGGCCAATTCCCGCCATGGCCAACAGGGGTTTGGCGCTGCCAATGCGCAATGATTCCAGAGAAACCGTCTGCCCCTCGCTGCCGATCGCAAAGTCTGCCAGCGAGCGGTTTGCCGTGTAGCCTTGGAAGGCCGGACGAGTCCCAGTGTGTAAAGTCATCCATTGCCGGTCGGTCTGGCCCGCTTGTGCGCAGGGTCTGTGCGGCCATGGTTCGCGCAACGGTCCGGCGGGTAACAACCAACCATTGCCATAGCCCCGGTCGTCAAACACGCATACTTCCAGGTCGCGGTACAGGGCATAGTGCTGTAGCCCATCGTCGGCCACTATGACTTGGGTCTGAGCGTACTTGGCCAATAAGGCGGTTGCTGCGGCATGGCGGTCCCGCGCTACAAATACAGGTACCGTCAAAGCCCGCTGTAGCAACAGTGGCTCATCTCCCACTTCACTGGGATGGGACTGCGGCAATACCTCCAAACATTCGTCGCGCTTGCGACCGTAGCCACGGGAAACAACACCAACGGCCAGTCCACGCCTTTGCAAGTGACGCACAAGTGCTACGACCGTGGGGGTCTTTCCTGCGCCACCAGTGATGACATTGCCGACGACAATGACCAAAGCCTTGACACGGTGGGAACGCAGTACCTGCATTTGGTAGAGTTGCCTGCGAATGCCCCACAACAACCCATAGAGTACAGATACTGGCCACAGTGCGCGGGCCAGTGCTCCGCGCTGATTCCAGGCCTGCACTAATGTGGTTTGCACACGATCAAGCACCAGACGATTCCGGCAGTTACTGGCCACCGGAATGGGCAGACGATTGCGTGGCAAAAGTAATTTGGTTGAGCCCTATGCGCCGAGCCGCTTCCATGACGGTGACCACGGACTGGTGCCTTGCACTGGCATCCGCGCTAATGATCACGACCGACTCCTTTCCAGCTTTGGCGCCTTCAGACAATGCTGTGGCCAGGTTGTCTAGACCCCGCCCCGCGACGGGAACCCGGTTGACGCTGTAGGCACCATCAGCGCCGACGGCGACGATCACTTCCTTGGGGTAGTCGCGTTGCGCATCGGTATCTGCGACCGGCAAGGTCAGCTGCATTTCGGTGAACTTGCTGTAAGTGGTTGAAAGCATCAGAAAGATCAGAATCACCAGTAGCACGTCAATGAACGGGATCAAATTGATCTCCGGCTCTTCGTTCGCTTTGGGGCGGAAGTTCACGAGCTACCTGCGCAGAGATTTCACGTGGCGGGCCAGCCGCTCAGCAGCCAGTTCCAGCGTCAACAAGTAGCCGTCCACCTGTCCTCGAAAGTAACGCCAGAAAATGAGCGACGGGATTGCGACCATCAGACCGAAAGCAGTGTTGTACAACGCCACTGAGATTCCGTGGGCAAGTTGCTGCGGGTTGCCACCTGTTGGCGTCCCGGGGGCTTGGGATCCAAATATCTCGATCATCCCAACCACCGTACCAAACAGCCCCATCAACGGCGCGGCGGACGCAATCGTGGCCAATGTGCTCAGGTAACGCTCGAGGCGATGTGCCACCAGACGGCCGGCACCCTCCATGGTTGCGCGCAGGTCCTCCTCGGAACAACGTGGATCGGTATTGATTGCCCGTAAGCCACTGGCCAATACTTCGCCTAAAGCGGAGTTGTGTTCCAGCTGTGACACAACGTCCGGCGACGGAACGCCATTGCGGGTAACGGCAAGGACTTCATCCAGCAACTTGGGCGGGGCGATCTTTTGCGTTTTCAAACTGGTGAATCGCTCAATCACGATCGCCAGCGCCAGCACCGAGCAGGCAATGAGGGGCCATATCGTCCAACCTGCCGCTTGTATGATGGAAAACAAATGCTTACTCCACTCCAATGATGTGCTTGGCGATTATGGCCCAGGCGCTGCGCGTTGCGGTCAATGGGTAGGGCAGGGTTAACCTCCATCTGTGCGGGGAAACGATCGGCAGTGGCCAACCCTTGCGAATGGTGTGGTTGACACATCGTGGGCGTGCGCCGTAACAGCATAGTTCCTACAATCGGGGTTTCTGCCTATCCAACGAGAGGAATTTATGGAACATACCCTGCCTGCCTTGCCTTATGCGATCGATTCCCTGGCACCCGCCTATTCCAAGGAGACACTTGAGTTTCACCACGGTAAACACCACAACGCGTATGTGGTGAATCTGAACAACCTGCAAAAGGGCACCGAGTTTGAATCCATGTCATTGGAAGACATCATCAAGAAATCCAGCGGCGCTATCTACAACAATTCGGCGCAAATCTGGAACCATACTTTTTTCTGGAACTGCATGAAGCCTAACGGTGGCGGTGAGCCCTCAGGCCCGCTTGCGGCAGCTATCAGCGCGAAATGGGGTAGCTACACGGCATTCAAGGAAGCATTCGTGAAGTCCGCTGTTGGCAACTTTGGGTCTGGCTGGACCTGGTTGGTCAAGAAGGCTGACGGCACCGTGGATATCGTGAACATGGGAGCTGCCGGCACCCCACTCACGACGGCCGACAAAGCGTTGTTGACGGTGGATGTTTGGGAACATGCCTACTACATCGACTACCGCAATATGCGCCCCAAGTTTGTTGAGACTTACCTTGAGAAATTGGTAGATTGGTCGTTTGCTGAAGCCAATTTCGCCTGATCAGCTGACAACCGATGCAACACCATGGGCCAACCTGATGTTGGCCTTTTTTTAC
Organism: uncultured beta proteobacterium; assembly: GCA_903958915.1. GTDB lineage: Bacteria > Pseudomonadota > Gammaproteobacteria > Burkholderiales > Burkholderiaceae_C > Allorhodoferax. The sequence continues at coordinate 214 of CAJBVC010000513.1, read as the reverse complement.
TGCTGTCGGCCGTTCAGCGCACCCCGGTAAACGGGGTGCCTGAAATCTTGTTGCCTGCCTTGATCCCCTTCTTGGCGAACCAGCCCTGGTTCATCTCCAATACAAACCGCACCGGTGCCTTCGAGCAGTGGGATTCCAGTGACTGCGGTTTCATGTCCTCAAGGTTCACGATAGTTCCGTCATCGGCAACGAAGGCTGCGGTAAGGGGTAGCAG